>JAGWNR010000091.1 GCA_028871265.1 Patescibacteria group bacterium | reverse complement strand
GTACTTAGTCGAAAGTCAGATACAAATTCAAGTGTTTTGACTTTCAACTCGGAACTCGGAACTTTCGACTACCATAAATATAAACTTAACATATGAACCAGACTGCTTCTACAACTGCCCCTGACCCTCTGCGCTGGATGGTGCTACTAACAGTCATCATCGGCACATTTTTAGGACGATTGGATCAGACCATTGTCAATTTGGCTATTCCAAAAATCATCAATGATTACGGCATTACCGTAACCGCCGCCAGTTGGATCGCCACCGGCTACATCATCGCTAACGCGGTTTTTGTGCCAATTTGGGGCAAATTAGGCGACACTATCGGTCGAAAAAAAGTCTATATCATCGGCTTTGTCGTCTTTATCATCGGTTCACTGCTATCCGGAATCGCCTGGAATCTATCATCGATGGTTGTTTTCCGTATTATCCAAGCCATTGCCGGATCCGCGGATTATCCTACGGCCATGGCCATCATTGCGGTGACTTTTCGTGATGCAAAATCGCGCAGTCAAGCGCTGGGTATTTGGTCTTCGGCTTTTGCCTCATCGGCAGTCTTTGGACCTCTAATTGGCGGACCACTCATAGATAATTTTGGCTGGCGTTCAATTTTCTACATAAATGTGCCAATCGGACTCATCGGTTTGTTTATGGCCTTGGCCTACGTGCGTGAATCAGTGTCGGAAAAGCCGACGTTCAAGTTTGATTGGACGGGCGCAACAACGCTGGGTATCGCTCTGGCGTCACTGGTTCTAATCTTGGATCGCGGCTCTGATTGGGGCTGGACGTCCGGTGCGGCGCTCCTCTCATACGCAACGATAATCATTTTTGGCACACTCTTTTATTATATTGAAAGATGGCACGATGAGCCGGTGGTAGATTTTCATTTTTTTAAAAATGGCACCTTTAACGGCGCACTATTGAATAATTTTTTGTTATTTATGGCGATGATGGGGTCAGTCTACGCCGTGCCACTATTTGCACAAACATTTTTGGGAATGGACGCGACACAGTCGGGACTTTTGTTCATACCGATGGGATTATGCATTCCCCTTTCGGCAGCGGTCATTGGTCGGTATTTGTCTAGCAAAAATTTGTCACCGCGCGGCATTATATTCTGGTCGACGGCCGGCGGTGCGGCGGCTTTTTATCTACTTTCATTTATCGATCCGCGTTCATCACCGTTTGCTCTGTGGGGACCATTGGCACTCATGGCAATATTCATGGGTTTTGGCATGGGTCCGCGCACCAACGCCATCGCCGCGGCCGTACCGCACGAAGAAATCGGTGTGGCTTCGTCTGTTTTGGCGCTGGCGCGCAACATTGGCGGTGCTTTTGGTATTGCGATTTTTGCCACACTTTTGAATACCTTTAGTCAAAATAATGCTCTGGCCATGGCCAAAAATAGCATCATAAACGCCGTTACGCCGGCTGAACATGCCACAGCGGTGGCGCTCATAGAATTGAAAGCTCAAGTTTCCGCCTACGGCGAAATTTATTTGATCTCGGCCGTGCTGGTTTTCCTGGCCTCATTCAGTGTCTTTTTGATGAAGAAACCGGAAAAGTCTGATCATGTTATGACGGAGGAAGAAGCCGCTATGGCCGAGGCGGGATAATTTGCTGTTTGAGGTGTGGCTTGAGTCTAGGGTAGACCTGGGTCTAAGTCTACCCTAGTCGTGTCAAGGTCTGGCCTCGTTTTAATGATTTTTTAATATTTTTTTAAGATTTCTTTAACCCAGCTATTTTATACTTATGTGCGTGATGGAAACATCATCACGTTGGCCCGGTCATTGGTGACAATCTAGGATTGCTAACCTGGATTTGGGAGTTCGAATCTCCTCGGGTCAACCAGATATTAACAGAATGATACTTGACTTCAAAATATATCAAATGGTAAACTATATGACATAGGTTAGCAATCCTAGGATTCAGGAACCGATGATGAATCCGAACAAAACCCGCTATACGGCGGGTTTTGTAATGTGCTATATGGTTCAAGTTTTATCGCGTAGTTGTAGATGAAGCCGAGGTTGAGACAGAAGTCGAAGCAGAAACGGTAGCTGAAGCCTTTACCGAACCTCTGATGGCTTTCACGGCCGTACCGGCATCTTTGCGGGCGGTCTCTAGATCTTTGACAGCGGTTTGAATTTTTGTACGCGCGTCCTTCAAAGCGGCGGTGTTCGCAGCGGCGACTGTTTTATTGCCGTTGTCAGGCTGGAGCGAGGCCGTTTCGGAAACAGCGGCGTTTGCCTGTGTGGTGGCATCGGCGGTCTTTGCTGAAAGATCAGCCAGAGCGGAAACTGCTACCGAATTATTGGCGGTATTTGCGGCTTGGATTTTAGCGGCGATTGTATTCAGTTCACCGGCAATAGTCAAAACTCGATCGGAAGCGGCGGCAATGTTTGCCTGTGGAATGACCAGCATGTAGATGCGATAGGCATTTACGATAGATTGCATATCTGTTTTTAGCGATGTTGTCGAGGTGTCCGCATCGATTGTCGCTTTTAATGTCGTCAGATTCGATACCAAGGTGTTAATGCTGGTAGAGAGATTTGATTTCGTGCTCTCCGAAACCTTGACCATGGCGTTTATGCGCGATAACAATTTGTTCAAACTATCAATGCGGTTTGCGATTTCTGTGTCACCGCGATTTTTAGCGTTGGTCTCA
>JAGWNR010000090.1 GCA_028871265.1 Patescibacteria group bacterium | reverse complement strand
CGTCGATTCTTCTGGTAATAGTTCAGTATACCAGGCCGGTGTATCTGGTGCTAAATGGACTACTTCTATCACTAATAGTACTTGTCAATAAATAATGATTTGCTGACATAGTGTGACAAAACCACCCCGTCTCAAACGGGGTGGTTTTGATTTTATAAAACACTTTTTGGCTGGGTTTACTCCGATGTCGGACATAGGGTAGGTCTGGGTGTGAAGTTATTCCTTGTGTAAAGTATTGAAATATGCTACGTTATTAAGTACAACAAGTAAAACCTTATCCGTGGGCTACCGCAGGGCGGCTCGATATAAGCGGGTAGGGCTTTGTTCTTTATGGATAAAGAAATGATTCCTCGATTATTTTTGGTTTTATGATGTTGTAATAACTATCGTCACCTGTTTCGTATTTGCGGTAGATTGCCCAAGAAGCAAAGTCGGCAACTTGCAGAGATTTTTCTGCGGCGGGCGTGGCGATTTGCACGTCCATTTTGGCGTGGTGATTATTCTTTACCTGATCAGTCAAATAGTTTTTGAAGTTAGTATTTAGGAATCGGTTTGTTTCGCGCTGTGAAGCAATAAGAGTGATAGACCCGCTGGTTGGGATCGGTCGTTTTGTAAATAGTCGATCCAGAAGGATGTTGGTCACATAATTGTATAGAATTGTCTTTTCATCTTTAAGTTTTGTGTAGACTTTCTTTTTGTTCAGGATGATAGCCAGAATACTACAATCGACTTCGCTCAACCGTTTTAGTAATCGCTGACGAGTGATCGGTTCGTCACGATATGAATGCAGAACACCGATTTTGTGTTTCTTGGAGATTCCTTTGTGGATAGTACGAGCGATTTTTTCCAATCGCCGTTTGTTATATATAAAAATGAATGTCACAATAAAATACTTCTATGAATTATTCTCGAATGAGAAACCAAGGTCACCAGATTCGTCGAGTAAAATATAAGCCATTGAAGTGAATTATATCAAAAATATATGACACAATAAATATTACCTTTGACTGTTGATTTTGAGTATCGATGTCGGACATAGGGGTATAAGTCGGACATAGGGTAGACATGTGGATAGCCCTTGCGCCGAATATGAATAAGTTTGCTATACTTATGGCATGAAAATTCTACATCATTCTCGTAAAGATGGCTTTACCCTAGTAGAAATGTTAGTGGTTATTGCCATCATCGCTATATTAACAGGTATCATTATGGCCAATTTGATGGGTTCAAAGGCGAAATCACGTGATGCCAAAAGAGTGTCAGATTTGGCTCAGATTCAGTTGGCGATAGAACAGTACTTTGATAGGTGTAATCAGTACCCGACCACTATTTCTGGTACACTGACTTCAATTTATCAAGGTTGCCCAAAAGACAGTAATAATGTACAAATTACGCTCGGAAATTTTATCTCACAAATTCCAAATGATCCGACTGGTGGTAATTATGATTATGTTACCAATAATAGCGTTAATTCAAGTCAGTATCCGACACCGACTGATTACTTACTTCATGCGACATTCGAGACGACTAATACCGCTTCGGCGCAAAGCGCAACGAACATGCCAACGTGGTTCCCGGCAACACCACCGTGGACTAGTGGGGTCACATGTAATATATCTACAAGCTACTGCGTCCGGCCAAATTAAAGTATAACTAACCAACTATGCCGCTTTATTTTACTTTCATTCTCTGCTTCATATTCGGTACGATCATCGGCAGTTTTTTGAATGTTTTGGCACTGCGATATAACACCGGCGTGACGGTGCGTGGCCGATCGAAATGTATGAGCTGTGCAAAGACTTTGACTTGGGTGGAGCTGGTGCCGATATTGTCGTTTATGATACAGCGTGGCGCTTGCCGTTCGTGTAAAGCGAAAATTTCCTGGCAATACCCGATTGTCGAATTTCTATCCGGCGCTCTCTTTGTTCTGCTATTTATGCTCTATCCGCCGGTTAGTTTGGTTGCCAGCATTGTCACGGCTATGCAGATATTTATTCTATGCATCCTGATGGTCATCACTATTTATGATATAAAACATAAAATTATTCCAGATCCGTTGGTTTGGACGTTCGTGGCGGCGGCCTTTCTATTGATGTTTGTCGGCAATGACACTAATCCGTTTGTTGTTCCTAGTGTCATGCAATTACTCTCTGGTCCGATTTTGGCCTTGCCGTTTGCACTCCTCTGGTTTGTGTCGCACGGAGAATGGATGGGTTTGGGCGATGCGAAACTGATTCTGGGTATCGGCTGGATGTTGGGTTTGGGTTATGGTTTGACGGCACTGACTATGGCTTTTTGGATCGGAGCAATCTTCAGCCTCATTTATATGGCCGTGTCATATAAAACGTTCAAACATGGCCTGCAAATTCCATTTGGACCATATCTAATCCTGGGGCTCTATTTGGTCATGGTGACCGGTTGGCAGTTGTTTGTTATATGAATAAAAGCAAAAAGGAAAAAGCAAAAGGGAAAGGTAAAAATATGGTTTCAAAATTTTCCATTTCCGCCGGTTTTACATTGATTGAACTCATGGTGACAGTGGGAATATTCGTATTTATGACGGCACTATTGGTGGCGCGATATGGTAGTTTCAATAATGGCGAGATTTTGACCAGCATGGCCTATGATGTGGCGCTGGCTCTGCGTAATGCCCAGGCGTACGGTTTGAATGTGCAAGGTTATAATAACAGTAACTCATTCAACTATCCTTATGGTATTGATTTTGATACAACTTCGTCCAATA
>JAGWNR010000089.1 GCA_028871265.1 Patescibacteria group bacterium | reverse complement strand
CAAGCTAATCGGCAACAAAGACGAATCAGTTAATTCTGAACCAAAAGAAAAAGTCGATGTTGAATTTTTAAAGACGCGCATTGATGATATCGGCCTTTCACCTAGAACGGTCAAAGCACTCTCCAATGCAAATATCCGTACCATCGGCGGATTAGCTCGCAAAAAAGAGGTTGATATACTGGATATTGACGGACTAGGTTCCAAAGGTATCCAAGAGATCAAAAAGGTCTTGGCGCAGTACGGAATATCGTTAAAATAATATGAGACATCATTCAACAAAGAAAAAATTCAGTCGAGAAAAAAACGTGCGAAACGCACTTATGCGTTCTTTGGCGCGCAATTTAATCCGCGACGAACAAATAACCACGACGCTACCAAAGGCCAAAGCCTTGAGACCATATATAGAGAAATTGGTCACAAAAGCGCGTTTGGGTTCTGTTTCGGCTAGGCGCGGCATTGTTTCTCAGATAGGTGGTACAGTCGAAGTTAAAAAATTGGTCGACACATTGGCTCCAAAATATAAATCACGCACCGGTGGTTATACCCGCATAATCAAATTGCCCGCTCGTAAACTTGACGCGGCTGCTATGGCTGTGATTGAATTTGTATAATATCAATATGAAACACACAATCGACGCAACAAATAAAAAAATAGGACGAATTGCCAGTGAAGCGGCGTCCTTGCTCATGGGCAAAAAAACGCCGGCCTACCGTCGCGATCGTCCATCCGGCATAAGAGTGTCGATCGTAAATTGCTCCAAAGCCGACATCAATGAAAAGAAAAAGCAGGGCAAGATCTATGTCACATTTACTGGTTTTCGCGGTGGTATTTACGATGAATCCTTGGGCCATTTAATTACGCGTAAAGGCGCCTCCGAAGCATTTCGTTTAGCGGTTTATCGTATGTTGCCATCGAACAGCTTGCGCAAAGAAATGATGAAGAATTTGGAAACTAAAGAATAAAATCTCATGCCTCAAACTACTACAAAATATATCGAAACTGTCGGCAGACGCAAAACGGCCAGCGCTCGCGTTCGTATAACACCCGCGACAAAAAATGCTTTTATGATTAATAGTAAAGAATTGGCGGTTTATTTTCCAACAAAGGAATTGCAGGCGATTGCTGTTGAATCTCTAACCTCGTCAAAACTAGGCCAGAATTTCCAGGTCAGCGTTTTGGTCAAAGGCGGCGGTACCAATGCCCAAGCAGAGGCGATGCGTCACGGTTTGGCTCGCGCCCTCATCATACATGACACAGAACTGCGCGGACGCATGAAAAAATTGGGTCTTCTAAAGCGTGATCCTCGCGCCAAAGAGCGCCGCAAATTCGGCTTGAAAAAGGCTCGCAAGGCGCCGCAGTGGAGCAAACGCTAATTTTACTGGCGACTTAATGTTTTTCTTTCGTTTGCAATTTTTCACAAAAAGATGTATAATTGTCTGTGGTAGCTGGCACATAAATTACAACGAAAGGAGTAATATGAAAGCAAACGCATTGGAATTCGCCAAAAAAATTTTGGACAAATTTCTCAAATCGTTTTTTGCCCAAATACCATTTGGATACCAGGATGAAACCGGGTTCCATTACGGAATCCAGTAGACTGGGCATATTTTGCCAAAAAAGCTCGCAAAGGCCGGATCAATGACCCGGCCTTTTTGTGTGTATAACTTTTATTTGCAATAGATCAAATATGATGTAGTCTTTTTAACTGAATGCACTGTAACAATCAACCACTATAATTATGAAGCCAGAAATTTGGATTACACTAATTGGCTTGGTGGCCGTCATTTTCGTTGTCGGTTACGCCAGTTATTTTCAGCGCCGTTTTTTTAGTCACACACGCAAACGCAGACAGGCTGCGGACAAACTACGAATCAGCCTGGAAAGATTGTTTGACGAGAACGGTTGCACTAGAGAACAAGGTGCAATCTACATTAAACAAGCAGAGGACTTGGTCGGCTACTATGACGAAGAAATTCTCAGAGAAGCCGGTTACGACGGCACTCTAGAACAGCTTGAGAGAGAATTGGACGCGGCCGTTCATCGGCATGAAAAGTGGGAAATGGTTTTGCGTGGCAGTTCAGCTCATTTAATCCACGATTTTTTGCCAAAGCATTAAAAATTTTGCAAAAACACAAGTGCGCCATGATAAATGGCGCACTTTTTAATTTTAGTACAAGGTCTGACCTTGTACTAAATACAGAGGTCTGACCTTGTATTTTATAATCTTTCCGCTATAATCGTTTTATGAAAAAAGACGAAAAAAACGAGCCAGAAAATGACATTGTGGCCGAAAATTTGGATGATTCGGTGGTGGGCGAAGAGGCAGCCGGCGAGACAATCAAAAAACTACGTGAAAAGCTCAAGAAGTCCGAGGCAGAGCGTCAGGAATACCTGACCGGCTGGCAGAGAGCCAAAGCCGACCTAATAAACGCCAGGAAGCGCGACGAGGCCGACCACAAGGAATTCCTCAAATTTGCCAATGAACGCCTCATCGACGGCCTTATACCGGTCCTGGACAGCTTTGAGCTGGCTATGGGCAATCGTGAAGCTTGGGAAAAAGCGGACAAAAACTGGCGTATTGGGGTTGAATATATCTACGGTCAATTAAAAAAAGCCCTCACCGATTCCGGCTTGGAAGAAATAAATCCTCTGGGCAAAAAATTTGATCCTAGCCGCGACGAAGCAGCCGAATATGTACCGGTTGCAGATGAAAATGAAAATCATCAGATTTTGGCTGTTTTACAGAAAGGTTACACTTTAAATGGCCGCGCCATGAGACCACCCAAGGTTAAGGTTGGCGAATACAAAAAAGTTTGAAT
>JAGWNR010000088.1 GCA_028871265.1 Patescibacteria group bacterium | reverse complement strand
TCTCATGAGCAGAAGTCTCGACCATGCTTTGCAAATCCTTGTAGCCAATACAAAAAGAATACTTATCTAGAAAACGAGGAAAAACCGGAAGCATAGATATATAACCCACAATTTCTTTCTTGTCTTCTGGCCAACCGGTCTCAAAGTGTTCAGATAAAACTTCAAAGAAAACCGATTCAATCTTCCCCCATTCTTGCCCCATTTGTTCTTGTGCATGTATCATTTTCTCTCTATCTTTAGCGTGTATTTCTTCAATAAACTTTCTATATCCAGTCATGCATTCATCTTTATTTTTACCTGCATTTTGTATGACACGAAGTTCTGGATATTTACTATCAAAGACATGCTTCCAGCCATTATCATTCATAAATGAATAAACAAGCTCTGTTTCTGTGTCAACATCAATTTGTTCAAATTTAGTTTTTGGAAGTTTTTCCAAATTTGATTCTGTTTCTTGACCAGGCTCGTAAGTATTATCTTTCTTTTCCATACAAAAATTATATCACAAACATATCGCGTTTTAGCTAGGTCACACCTAGATCAAGGTCACACCTCACTCACTCCTCCAAACTCTTTGAAATCGCCTCGTCAAAATCACCGTTTTCGATTTTCAAATATAACGCATCAAATTCGCCGTTATTAGGCAATTTTTCCAAACCCAGTTTTTCGGCAACAGATTGCGCTAAATTTGAATTTTTTCCTGCAGCCACTTGGTCTAGCTCATCTTTGATTTTATCGCGCATTGCGACCATTTCTTCCGATGGTTCCTCGAGTGTGTCAGCTTGTTTTAGTTTTTCCAAAGGCATTGCTTTAAATTGTTTAATTTTTTAAATCCGACTTGATCTCCTCTGCCTTCCTTGCATCACCCAATTGTTTCTCTGCTTTTTCCAAGTCGGCAAATTCGGCCAACAGCGCTTTTTGCACCGCCGCACGTTGCTCAATCTCGTCGGATTTTTGTGCCAAGGCGTCCCAGAAAAATGCCGCGGTAATTTTCTTCTGAACATCCTCGGGAAATTCATTGATATGATCGGCCAGAAAAGTTTTGGCTGCAGCCTCATCACCGCCATCGACCAATTTCATAAATTCTTCGATAATTTTTTGCATTTTTTTAATGGTTAAAGTTAAAGTTTAATTCAGCTTGCTCTTGTCAAAACTGGTAAAGAAGCTGTCAAAGATTGCGCCAAATATACTAGCCCAAAAGCCGACCTTGCCGGCCCTATTTTTACGATTCTTTTCAGCCATATCATCCAAAAAGTAACCACGTTCCAGTTCTATTTGGGCCTCGTCCATTTGATCCCAATTTTTAAATTTACTTTTATGTCTTTTCCATTCCTCCACGGTCGATTCTACGGTCGGTGCCCCACTTTTGGCATCCTTCATGCCAATCACCTCTTTTTTCTTGGGCTCACCGACCATTTGTCTTGAAATTGCCTCCATAAATTCCTTATTCCCCTTGATACTAGCTGCCATAACCGAACCCAATTCTCCCTTGCGTTTGTTTAATTCCGCGAGAGCCTGTTCTATATCATGCTTGTTTTTACTGGCTTCACCCTCAAGCTTCATTCTCTTTGAAAGTTCAAACGAGCGACCAAAAAGCATATTGAAAAATCTCTTGGTCTTGCCCCAATCTTTTTTAATCAAACCACTCAGAGCCTCCTGGCGTTTATCAAAATCATTTATAGCCATTGCCTCATAATATTTGTCGGCATTGACTCCCATTTTTTTGCAACGCTCTTCGACTTCTGTTTCCAGTTTTTTAAAATCGCCGTCGTGATAACTATTGACATTCTCTACGTGTCGCAAAATTTCATCAAACCGCGATTGATCACTGATTGCCATCTTGCGCAATGATTCCTTGGCCGCGGCAATAATGCCTTCTTGGCCCGAACTTTCAGCAATTTTTTGCAAATTGGGATCCAATCTTATAATTTCTGCAGCCATTTCCGGCGTCAGAGATTTTTCAATATTTTCTGCCTGCCGCATTTTTTCCGAAAATTCTCTGCGATATTCAGCCAGTTTGTCCAAATCATCAGCTTCAATTTTGCCGGAAACCAGCCTCTGCGCCAGTTCCTCTTGACCTTCTCTTTTCAGCAAATCGCCAAAAAGCGCGCTCTGCTCTTTGTCATCCAAAATTTTTTTGATTGTCAGAGTATCCGGCGGCGTTTCCTTGATACCTGCTTTCTCGCGCTCCGCTTTCTCCAACCTTTCCTGCTCTTTACGATATGTTGTTTCAATTCCCATGATAGTGAATTATATGGTTAAAGTTACAACCGCATTGTATAACGATCACCCATCTGTTTCAAGGCACAAATACAAGGTTCAAAGTACAAGGTCAGACCTTGCCCAAGTAATCCATTGCAGATATATCCGTCTTTGGTTACACTGGTCAAGCTTGCGTGAGGTTTTACGGCCAACTTTAAAGTCGCTTTAATTCTTAATTCTTTAAAAAATATGAACCCAGTCATACATTTTCAAATGCCTTACGAAGACAAAAAACGTGTTAGCGCCTTTTACGAGAAAGCATTCGGTTGGAGGATGCAAGAAATGGCTCCGGAAATGGGCGGCTATATCACCGCCGAAACTTCCAAGTCAGATCCCAAAACTATGCGACCGCTAAAAACCGGTGTCATAAATGGTGGGTTTTACAAAAAAATGGAAGACCCTCGCAGTCATCTGGTCAATGTCGTCATCGCTGTCGACGATATAGAGGTGCACATTGAAAAGGTCAAGAAAGCCGGCGGCACCATAACCGAAGAGCCGCAACCAATTCCAAACGTTGGCCTCTTTGTCATGTTCACCGATCCGGAAGGCAACCGTGTCT
>JAGWNR010000087.1 GCA_028871265.1 Patescibacteria group bacterium | reverse complement strand
AGAATTCTTCTCCTTTTGGTAAAGTTTTCTGTTGTTTCGAAACTTGTTCATACTTTTCTCCTTAATTCTTTCGTACTTTCTTGCTGCTTGTTTATGGTTTCTCAAGTAATCTCTAAAGAAGATATGGTAATTCCACTCTTTGCCCCTGAATTTCATCAGATGTAGATAGTGTGTTCTGGTCTTGTTAGTTCCTTTTGCAAACACCAGATGTCTGTCAACTCTTCCGAGGCCAGGTCGTAAAACATAGCCGGCTTTAATCAACACTTTTGTATGCTTTTTGTGATCTTTCATCGATTTGACCCCATAGGCGATGTCGATTACCGGTTTGGCTTTTATTCCTGGAATGGAAGTGCTGCCGATATGCTCGATCATTATTGCATCACCAGCGATTTCCTTTAAAAGCCGCGTTTTTTCCTTTTCAAAAAGTAGAGACCATTTTTTGTTATGCGGAACCAATTTTACAATGCCGCGTTTTAGTCCGATCATGTGTTTTTTGTTAAGGTAATAATTAAACTAACAAATCGGAGCAGTGTATCTGAAAAAAATGAAGCTTGAACAGTGCGCCCTGAGGGACTTGAACCCCCGACCTTTCCCGTGTAAAGGGACTGCTCTACCAACTGAGCTAAGGGCGCGTCTTTATTCTTTCTCTAATCTAGCGTATATTCATACTATGAGCAACATAGAGCCGCTGGAGCCGACCATACTCTACGAAGACGCCGATATTGCCGTGATCAATAAACCGGCTGGTTTAGTGGTGCATTCGGATGGTCGCACAGCCGAGCCGACCTTGGCCGATTGGGTGGTGAAAACTTGGCCTAGTGCAGCGGAGGCGGGTGAGCCGATCGTGCAATCGAATGGTGAGAAAATCAATCGTCCGGGCATTGTACACCGACTGGATCGCGATACTTCCGGCGTGATGTTGGTGGCCAAAACTGCGCGCGGCTATGAACACTTGAAAAAACAATTCCAAGCGCGAACAGTTGCAAAAAAATATCTGGCTTTGGTTCATGGAACATTCGAAGACAACTATGGCATTATCGATCGGCCGATTGGTAGGAGTGTCAGTGACTTTCGTAAAAAATCAGCTAGTCGTGGTGCCGAAGGGGAGCTGCGACCAGCGATGACGTGGTATGTGGTCAAGGGCAAAACGGTTATTGAAAGTGATGGTCAAAAATATCCAATTTCATTAATTGAAGCCGAACCAAAAACCGGTCGTACTCACCAAATTCGCGTGCACATGCAGGCGGTGCATCATCCGGTTGTCTGCGACCCACTTTACGGTGCCGGCAAGCCTTGTGTTATGGATTTTGGTCGCACTGCGCTCCATGCCAGGTTTATTTCCTGGAATTCCATGGATGGCACGCGGATGAAGGCCGAAGCGCCTCTGCCAGAGGATTTTAAAGATGCTTTGCAAAAACATTTCAAAGGTGTGGTTTTGGCGTGATTTCATGTATCGCAACTTTTGGTTCAGTTTAACGTTATATAGAAGAGTTGCTCAACAATAAACCACGAAAGATTATGAAAAGATTCACTGTTTGCTTTTATGAAGGCGATTTTGCCTCGCGGGTGAAGGGCACCCTTCATTTTGAAGAAATCGAAGTTCCGGATTCATATTTGGATGATCCTGGCACTTGGGTTAGTCACCAACGTCCTCGGGAAAACTATCATTTAGTCTTTTGCTTTCCCAAGGCAGAAGTCGAAACTTTCTTTACCTCACTTCACCTACAGCATGCCTGATAGGCCAGAATGAGACACAAGCCCGGATAACCGGGCTTTATTCTTGCCAAAAAAACGGCTTCATGATAAGGTATCTCCACACATGAAAACAGTCATTTCTCCAGCTATCGATGCCAAAAAACGCGCCGCTCTGGATTTGCGTGCCGGCGACAGCGTCCGTGTCTGGCAAAAAATCAAGGAAAAGGACAAATTCCGCCTCCAGGCTTTTGAAGGATTGGTACTAGCGCGCAAACATGGTGCCGAGCCGGGAGCGACTTTTACCGTTCGCAAAGTTGTTGATGGTGTCGGTGTCGAACGTATTTTTCCGCTTTATTCGCCGATGATTGACAAGGTTGAGCTAATCCGCCGCGCCAAAGTCCGCCGCGCTAAACTCTATTTCATTCGCGAAAAGGCCACCAAGGAAATTCGCCGCCAGATGCGCCGCATTATGGATACGCCGGATCCTGTTGTCGAAGAAGCCGTTGTTTCTGCCGAAACGGCTACGGCACCAGTTGAAGAGAAGAAAGAAGAGAAAAAATAAAGAAGAAAAAATTTAAAAACATAAAAGCCCCGTGATGGGGTTTTTGATTACTTTAAGACCATAAAGAGCAGGCGTGAAAATTTCTCGGTGTAAATTTTATTTTTTTGATGAATATAATGACTGCGGGGTAGGGTGGGGGTTGTCTTTTATACTACTTTTTAGAATATAACCAATTGGTTATATTCTGAATTTCGACCAAAATAACAATCGCTAGCCACGTCGGTTTAGCCACAGCTATTTTTGACCATTTACAATTGAGACTATTAATGTTATGATATTTAAAGTTATACACTTCTGTGTAACTAGTGCTTCGCGGTGCGAGGCGCTCAAGAAATAGCGGTGCTACTTCGAAAGGATAAGTATGATAGTTAAAATCAATGATCGCACTCCAGCCCATCTGGAAAGGCTGGAGAAGTTCTTTAATTCCGGTAATTGGGTTCATGTTCCCAAGCAACTTTTTATCAAGCCTATGTCGGATGATGAGTTGCGTGAATATGAGCACAAGTTTGCCAAGGTTCTTCGAAAGACCAAAACCAGCAAGGCTGGCAGTGCTGACCGGTTTACAATCACTCTTGAGATTAGCCCTTATGTTTACGATGAGGGTGGATGTCAAGTAAAAGTTCCGGCAA
>JAGWNR010000086.1 GCA_028871265.1 Patescibacteria group bacterium | reverse complement strand
AACCCCATGAATACAGAACAAAAAAAATTTATAACAGTAAAAGAGGCGGCTAGAATATTGGGAGTGACCCCACTGACTCTGCGCAATTGGGATCGCTCGGGCAAGCTTTTGGCCGGTCGACATCCATTTAACAACTATCGAGTTTATGCTCGCGAGGACATTGACAAACTCTTGACAGAAATCGCCACAAACAAGGAATCCCGCCCCAACCGAATTTCCGACAAAAAACCCCGTAAACTTTCGGTGACACATTTGGTCTAACCTATGTCCGACTTAGTGCCAATGTCGGACATCGGATAGCAAGTCCGACTTCGGGGTGTATGTCCGACATAGGCGTTAGGTCGGACTTCGTGATAAAACTGAAATTACTTTTAATTACTAAAACCAATTTTTGCAAAAACTTTTTTCTCAATTTTTGCTATATCCTATCAACCATTTCATAAAACTCATCGGCAAAATGTGACCTGTCATATTCAACAGTACGTCCGTATATAAAATATTCGTCATTAGTTATGATTGCGTTCTCTATCCTCTTCTCCCCCAAATAATCTTTGAAACTAGAATACTGATATTTTTTTGAAATCTCCACCGCTCGACTAAAATAATTTATTCTTGCTTCTTTGGTCAAGTTTGGTTCTACGATCCCAAATGGATTCAAGTGAATGTATTGAATGACATAACGCAAGTACTCATCCGAATCGACGTGTTTTGATTTATACTTTCCTTGAAACAAGGTTCCGGGATGTTTGTATTTGACGTTATAGTATTTAACGTATGCTGTACCCAGTTTGCGCATAAATTTTTCAATCCCCTTTTCGGTTTTTTCTCTCAAACCAATATGAAAATGATTGGGCATGAGACAATATGAAAATATATCTACCAGACATTCTCTTTTGAAATTAAACATCTCGTATGGTTTTATTTCGTTCGTGTGCAAAGTTCTCGTGTTATTGGCGGCATACAATAAAGCCACAAAACGATCACAGTCCCCTCTCTCATTAAAGATCGGTGCTCTGTGCGCGCCACGATTGTAGACATGGTAGTGTTCTCCGATGATATGCATTGTAGTTGGATGAGGTCGGACTTCGTCCCCTAAGTCCGACCTCTGTAATAATACGTAATCAGTATACACACCCGAGTTAATATCCGTATATGAGTACATATTTTGTCTTCGCTCGGACGTCATGTCTGCAAGCAGCCACGCCGCTCCTCGCTAGCCGAAATAAAAAAATATTAAAAAATTTCTAAACTGAGGCCAGACCTTGGCATGTCCGATTCCGATGCGATCTCGATGTCCGACATAGCCCCTAAGTCGGACATCGGGAATCAGACTATTTTTTGTGTTGTAATTAAAACTGATTTTCAAACTACCACAGGTTGTACCCTACATACCAGCCCAATTTATAGGCACGCCCTGCTTTTCAAATACAAAAGGAGAGATCAAAGCTATTGCTACATGTATTTCCGTTATTTTGGCAAACACAAATCGGGCAAATATCCGACAGCTTTCACTTTTACCCACTGCATCGGCTTACTCATTTGTTGGTTACGTAATTTATGATGTGAAATGAATGCCATGTTGAGTTTTAGTTCCTGCAAAATTGATTGCTTTCATATTTGTTGTTTAACCAAGGTGAGGCTTCGCCTTCAGCCTTCCTTAAAACACACCCCCTTGTTAAGGATCCGTGCCCCATAAAGCCAGGGGTTTTACTTGTAGCCAGATCTTCCGATCGGGTAGGTCATCAAATCATCCATTATCACTTATTGCCAACCGGCCTCAATAAACCTCACCTCATTAATCCCAGGTCGCAACATTAGACCACAAAAAATAGGCCGGTATACTAGGCCTACCCTTTGCCCAAGCCTACCTTGGAGTCAGGTCACACCTGTATCTATGTCCGACATAGCTCCTAAGTCGGACATCGGGAACAAACTCTATCTAACCGCCAAACCGTGCTTTGTCGCGTTCATTGCGTATAGATCGTGCACATTTGCCGCCGATAGCACGCTGTTGTAAATATAGACATCGTCGATGGAACCTTTGAAAATTAAATCACCTGCTGCGTCGGCATTTCCAATTGATATTAGTGCCGGGGTAAAAGGCAGACCACCATTACCACTACTAGTACAGCCAGATAAAGTTCCGACTTGTTTGCCATTTACGTATACAATACCATTTCCACTCGTTCCATTCATTGAAAAAGTAATATTTTGCCATATATTAGATTGTATTGCACCGGGGAAATTCAAACTACAACTTCCCGCAGAAAAAGAGCCGCTTGACGACTGTATATATAGTGCCCCACCAGCAAGATAACCAACAAGCATGTTTGCATTATTTTGACCACCCCCATTAGAATTTCCGTTACTTGATACTGAAACTGCCGTACCAGAATAAGTCACATCTTTTGGTTTTATCCATACACTTATCGTCATTTGACTTTGACTACCAACATTTATATTTAATAAACTTTTAAAGGCAAACATTCCGGAATTAGCCGCAAACGCATATCCGCCGCCATTTACAGTTTGTGCATCAACACAATACGGGCTTGAACTGCAACCAAATAAACTGGCATTGAAATTATTCCCCGAAGTATCGGCGGCGGTACTGTTAGCCGAGGTTGGACTCAAATCATCAAAATTATAAATCGCCAACGCCCCGACGCCAAGGGCGTGATAGTTGGTAGCGGCGAATTCCAAACCAGCGCCGATGCTACCCTTTTGCCTGGCGCTATTCAGAGAAACCAGGATAATCGAAGCCAAAAGGCCGATAATTGAAATAACGACCAATAATTCGATGAGCGTAAAGCCGGCATAAATAGAAAATTTGTGATAATTTTGCGTTTTATCCGCTGGCCGGCGGCTTAAATTTTGATTTTTTTTAATGTATCAATTATAGCAAAAGACTGTTTTTCTG
>JAGWNR010000085.1 GCA_028871265.1 Patescibacteria group bacterium | reverse complement strand
TATTTTTTCCAAAAGTAACTCAATTGTTTCGATATACTCATTCCAAGACAATTTCTTAAAATCTGAAGCGGTATATTTTGACATAATTTTATTTTACTTCCCCGCCATCATTTTCTGATGTTCAGCGGTATTTTTTAGCCCACAATTTTTGAATTTTTTGCCGCTGCCGCATGGACATGGTTCATTACGTCCGACATCGTTACGTAAGTCAGACGTAGGGGTGGATGTCGGACCTCCGGAGCCGGTAATCGTTTCAGCATCAGTGCGCACTTCCTGGAGTTTTGGTTGCGGCGTGGTGATAATACCACCGGCAACATGTGGCAAAAGCTCGATGATTTTGGCGTCAATAGCCGCTTGCATTTCCTTGAAAAGTCGCAAGCCTTCGCGTTTGTATTCGACCAGTGGGTCACGCTGACCATATGCGCGCAGATTGACCGATGAGCGAGAATATTCCATGAGCTCCAAATGCTCCACCCAGAACATATCGATTACCTGGAGCATCAGCTGTCGCACCACTGCCAGAAATCGTTCACGACCAATTTCGGCAATCTTTTGATCGATAATTGAATAGAGATTGTTTTTTGAAGCCTCCACAGCTACATTCCTCCTCGGGACACGCGTTGGCGGGGGGCTCCCGCCACGCTCGTTCTCGTGCCGTCGCACTGCGAAAGGTCCCTCGGAAGAAGTAGCTGTTTCGGCTTTAACTCTCCCTTCAATCACTTCATTTAATTTTTCCTCAATCACTTCCGGCGTACCCAATAGTAAAGTGCGCCGTCGATCATAAACAGCCTTGCGCTGCGTATTCAAAACATCGTCATATTGCAGCACATGTTTGCGCGAATCGAAATTGAAACCTTCGATTTTAGTCTGTGCGCTCTCCAGCGCGCGACTGACCATGCGATTTTCGATCGGCTGATCCTCCGGCATACCCAATCGATCCATGAGACCGCGCACGGTGTCACCGGCAAAAACACGCATCAGTGAATCCTCCAGCGACACGAAAAACTGCGTTTCGCCAGGATCGCCCTGACGGCCGGAGCGACCGCGCAGCTGATTATCGATGCGGCGCGCTTCGTGACGTTCGGTGCCTAGGACAAAAAGGCCGCCGTTCCCCTTGACCTTTTCATAAGCTTCGGCACTGCCCGGATTGCCACCCAAACGAATATCAACACCACGACCAGCCATATTTGTGGCAATGGTGACAGCCGCCGGACGACCAGCTTGGGCAATAATTTCACCTTCACGTTCGTGGTTTTTGGCATTCAAAATTTCGTGCGCGATGCCTTCGGCTTTCAAAAATTGCGACAAAACTTCATTTTTTTCAATTGAAACCGTACCGACCAGAACCGGCTGACCTTTATCATTCAACTCTTTGATTTTGCGCGCGATTGCCTTCAACTTGCCAACCTCGGTGCGAAACATCAGGTCATTATTGTCATGGCGAGCGATGGGCTTGTTAGTCGGTAAAACAACGACATCCAGTCCGTAAACTTTGTAAAATTCTTCGCTCGAAGTCGCCGCCGTACCGGTCATGCCGGCGAGCTTTTTATACAGACGAAAATAATTTTGGAAAGTAATAGAAGCAAACGTTCGCGACTCTTTTTGCACGGCCACGCCCTCTTTGGCCTCGATGGCCTGATGAAGCCCTTCGGACCAACGACGACCTGGCTGCAAACGACCGGTAAATTCATCGACGATAACAATCTCATTATTTTTAACCACATAATGTTTGTCTTTTTGGTAAAGAGCCTTGGCTTTGACCGCCGTCTCCAAATGATGTACATATTTGATGCCTCGGTCAGTGTAAATATTGTCTAGCCCCAGTTTCTTTTCAGCTTTGGTAATACCGCCAGGCGTAAGCGATATGGTACGATGCTTTTCTTCAACAGTATAATCTTCGTTTTCTTTGAAAGTGGAAACCAGGCCGGCAAAAATCTGGTACAAATTTTCCGAATCGATGGTCGGCGCGGAAATAATGAGCGGCGTGCGCGCTTCGTCGATCAAAATAGAATCGATTTCATCGACAATGGCATAGTTAAAGGGTCGCTGGCGCAATCGCGCCGGATCATATTCCAAATTGTCGCGCAGATAGTCAAAGCCGAATTCGTTGTTCGTGCCATAAGTAATGTCGGCATTATATGCTTCTTGACGCGAAACAGGTCGGAGGAATTCATGAACGACATGAAAAGAGCCGATGGTGTCAACTTCTTTGTTTAAAGGATCATTTGAAGCCTCCGCGGCTTTATTTTCACTTTCGACTGTTCTATGTTTCGGATCATATATAAACGACGAATCATGATTGACCACGCCGACAGAGAGTCCAAGCGCGTTGTAAATCTGCCCCATCCAGACGGCGTCGCGGCGTGAGAGATAGTCGTTCACTGTGACGACATGGACGCCGCGACCGGTGAGCGCGTTTAGATACGCCGGCAAAGTGGCCACCAAAGTTTTACCTTCACCGGTGCGCATTTCGGCAATGTTTCCATCGTGGAGAATTGCGCCGCCCATTATTTGCACGTCAAAATGCCGCTGGCCCAAAGTTCTCTTGGCGGCCTCGCGCACCACCGCAAAAGCCTCGGGCATGATTAGATCGAGAACCTCCTTTTCAATTTTCAAAATCTCCTCTTCATTTTGGCTTTTGGCTTTTTGCTTTTTGCTTTCTTCTATTCGCGCCTTGAAATTGGCTGTTTTCGCACAGAGTTGTTCGTCGGAAAGTGACGAAATGGCCGCCTCGAAATCATTGACGATCGCGACAATTGGTGCGTATTTCTTGGATTTTCGGGCTGGGTTGTTGAATAGGTTGGATAAAAATGGCATTAGAGTGACAGTTTAACACATTTTTTCACAGGTTTGAATAGGTCTACTCTAAGCATAGGTCACACCTGGTGTTAGGGTAGACCTAAGGCCAAGCCTACCCTGGTTGTGCCAAGGCCTGGCCTC
>JAGWNR010000084.1 GCA_028871265.1 Patescibacteria group bacterium | reverse complement strand
GTCTTGGCGGCCGTTATGACGCAACCAATATCATCAAAAATCCTCTGGTAACAGCTATTACAAATATTAGCCTCGATCACACCGCCGTCCTGGGATCGAATCGGATTGATATTGCCACAGATAAATCTGGAATCATAAAAAAAGGGAGTGCTTTTTTCACTACAGAAGAAGACTCCAAAATAAGGTATATTTTTAAAGATCGATGCGCTTTGGTCCAAGCGGATTATCATTTCCTTTCTGTCAAAGGTTTGGATTATGAATTTCGTAATCGTCTTCTTGCTCGTTCAATATGTTCACATCTTGGAGTTACAGGAGTTCTCATGGATTTGTCGGTGACGCCGAATCTGCCCGCACGATTTGAAATTATAAAGAGGAGACCTTACATCATTATTGATGGAGCTCATAACCCGGCAAAAATAAAAAGCACTACATACAATTTGAGCCGTCTAAGGTACAAGAAATTATTTTTAGTAATAGCTGTTTCTGCCGACAAAGATTGGAAAACGATGCTGAAATTTATGATACCAAAGGCATCTGTGATTTTTGTTACGCGGTTTAGTGTTCCAGGACGCCAAGCTGTTAGTCCAAAACTGCTTATGCACGAAGCCAGAAAGCATGCCAGTACCAAAGATGCTGTTTGCCTTTATTCTGATCCCATACAGGCGTATAAATCAGCACGCCGTTTAGTAAGACCGGATGATGTTTTACTGGTCACAGGATCATTTTATTTGGCAGGAGATATTCGCAGTCTTTATTGTTCCGAAGAAAAAATCCTAAAGCAGCGAAATTCAAAAATCATATAGTTAACTAACACATGGACACGTCTTTGATAAAACTTAGAAGTCTTGTTTCTAAAAGTGATTTTTGTATTTTGTATGTACCTTTTGGCGGAGAAATAGATCCTGTTACCGTACCTTTGACATTACCCCAGAGCAGAGCGGTTATTCCTCTGGATAAAAAAATTGATGCCAAAACTATAGGAAAGGAAATTATAAAAAGCTTCGATCAGCCACATGGTTTTATTTTGGTACCCGGAAAGCGTTTTGATAGATTTGGCGGACGTCATGGCAGAGGGGGAGGATGGTATGATCGATTTCTTTCAGTAATTCCCAAGTATTGGGTACGCATAGGAGTGTGTTCTGAGACATGTTTTACTAATTCCAGATTACCGCTTCGAGAATGGGACGAGTCTGTAGATTGGGTAATCGTTGCGGGAAAAGATTGTTTTTCGTTTTATGAGACCTACGCCAGGTCGAACATCGCAAAAAACAAGACAATATTTCCTGGCACTTGACAAGCTCATGTCTTTTTGCTAGACTTATTTCAGTTCATTGATTTCCGTTGTTGTTTATTGACGCGGAAAGTCACCGACCTCCTGTTTGGTGCCACACACTCTTTCCCTCCAGTTTGAGTGTGCGGTACCGGCAGGAGGTTATTTTTATGCAAAATTATTTATTTGGTGTACAATTCATTTTATGAAAAAAGAAACCAGATCTGGTGCGGCAGTCATGGAATCAATCATCTCCCTGGCCAAACGCCGCGGCTTTATTTACCAAGGTTCTGAAATATATGGCGGATTGGCCGGCACCTGGGATTATGGACCGTATGGTGTCACTCTGAAAAATAACATCAAAGCCCTCTGGTGGAAACGTTTTGTCCTGGATCGCGAGGATATGTACGGTATGGATGCCGCCATTCTAATGAACCCGCGTACCTGGGAAGCGACCGGCCACGCCAGTGGTTTCTCTGATCCGCTCGTCGAGTGCAAGAAATGTCATCACCGATTCCGAGAGGATCAGTTGGCTGACCCAAAGAAGTGTCCCGATTGCGGTGGTGCCTTTGGCGATGTCAAACAATTCAACATGATGTTCAAAACCCAAGTCGGCGCCACCGATGACGCGTCATCAATCTCATATCTGCGACCGGAAACAGCCCAAGGTATGTTTGTAAACTTCAAAAATTTACTTGATTCACAGCACCCGGCCCTGCCTTTTGGTATGGCCCAGATAGGCAAGGCTTTTAGAAATGAGATAGCGCCACGCGATTTTATCTTTCGCGCCCGTGAGTTCGAGCAGATGGAGATTGAATATTTTATTGACCCAGTGGATTGGCAGAAAACGTTCGAACATTTTCGCGAGCAGGTTCACGCTTTTAACAATGACATTGGTCTAAAGAGGGAACAGGTTCACGAGCTGGAGGTGCCAGATGCCGATCGCGCCTTTTATTCCAAACGCACCATTGATTTTGAATTTGATTTTCCTTTTGGCAAGAAAGAGCTTTACGGTTTGGCTTATCGTACTGACTATGACCTCAAACGTCATTCCGAATACAGCGGGGTTGACCTCTCATATTTCGACGAAGCCGGCAAGCGTCGATTTATTCCGCATGTTATCGAGCCATCATTCGGTGTCGACCGTACTGTTTTGGCCGTACTTTCCGGCGCATATTGTGAAGATGAAATGAACGGTGAGAAACGCACATATCTAAAATTTGCTCCGTCGGTCGCGCCTGTCAAAATCGCGGTTTTTCCTTTACTTAAAAATAAACCGGAACTGGTCAAGAAGGCGCGTGAAGTTTACGCGGCGCTCCGGAAAGAATTCGGCGCCGTGGAATTCGACGACAATGGCAACATTGGCAAACGTTATCGTCGCCAAGATGAAATCGGCACGCCCTACTGTGTCACTGTCGACTTTGACACCCTGGAAAAATCCTCTGGTGTCACCGTCCGCGACCGTGACAGCGGTAAACAGGAGAGAGTTAATGAAAGTGAACTAATTCAGTATTTTGGCAGTAGAATTTAATCCTGATTATATCTATTTTTACACATCGGTTTTTTGACAAATAGGTCTTGCAATTGTGTTTGATAGGAGTACTATTGAGTGGTGAATGTTAGATTATTAGTATAACTAAATTATATGAAGAAAATCATTAGTTTTTCGGCATTGTTTGTATTAGCGGTTGCTTT
>JAGWNR010000083.1 GCA_028871265.1 Patescibacteria group bacterium | reverse complement strand
AATGAAGTAGAAAAATATATTGCTGAGGCCAAGAAAAAGACTGATATTGATCGTACAGATGCAAAGAAAGAAAAGACCGGCGTTGAATTGAAAGGTGTCAAAGCAATCAATCCGGCAAATGGCGAAGAAATGCCAGTGTGGATGGCAGATTATGTTCTGGGCGATTACGGCACTGGCGCTGTCATGGCCGTGCCTGCGCACGACGAGCGTGATTTCGAGTTTGCAAAGAAGTATGGGTTGACGATCAGGGAAGTTGTTGCTCCGTATTTCTTGCAAAAAGGTCAAGATGCTCCACGTGCTAATGTTGAAACTTTAGAAAGAAATATTGTTGATGCTGTAATCGAAAACACAAAAGGTGAATTCTTGCTTATTAAAGAAAAAAGTAATGGTATCGAACACGTTCACTTTGTTGGTGGTGGAACCGATGGAGAAGATGATTTGACTGCGCTTAAAAGAGAAGTCATTGAAGAAACAGGCTACACAGATTTTGAAACAAAAGAAAAAATCGGAACTGGTATATATTCTTTTGGTTTTAGACATACAAAAAATAAAAACCAAAATACTTTTGGTACTGGTTATCATGTTGTTTTGGTAAACGAAAATAAGGTCAGAAGCGAGGCAGACGAAGGAAAACATGAATTAATGTGGGTAAAGTAAGAAAAAGTGAGAGATTTGATAACGTTTCCACATCATCTTCTAATTTGGGAGACTTTTTTGGGTCAGGATAAAGCTTGGACAGACGATGGCAAACTTATCAACTCCGCCGAAATGACCGGCCTCACTTCTGAGGTTGCTCGCGCAAAAATTGCCGAAAAATTTGGCACGAAAAAAGTAACCTACAAACTGCGCGATTGGGTGTTCTCACGTCAGCGCTATTGGGGTGAACCAATTCCGGTGGTACATTGCGAGAAATGCGCCTTTAAACAATTCAGGTCAGAAGCAAAAACTAGCTTAAACTTCTACTTTGGAGACGTTTGGAAAGCCTTGTGTAGCGGTTCAAAGACGCTTGAAACAAGGGCTCTTAATCCTGAAGAACCCGAACGTTATTTTGGCAACCTGAAAGCCGGTGACATTATTCACTGCACATTTAAAGTTGGAAAAGAACGAAAATTGAAAGATGAAAAGCTGTTTAGAATAAAGTCAGTCAAAGTCTATAAAACAATTGAGGATTTGTTCAACGACAAACAAGCGTTATCGAAACTTCATAAAAAGAATTATTCTTCCTCACAAGAATTAGAAAAAGGTTACGCCTATACTTCAGAATATATTAAGAAGATCAAGAAAAATGGCCTTATTGGTTTTGAAATTGAACCAGTAACCGTGACAGTACCAGTACCAGAAAAAGACTTGCCAGTCAAACTGCCGCCGGTCAAGAATTACCAGCCCACGCAAACAGGCGAGTCGCCGCTCGCGGCTATTAAAAGTTGGGTGAATACAAAGTGTCCACAATGTAAAGGGAAGGCCAAGCGCGAAACGGACACCATGCCAAACTGGGCAGGATCAAGCTGGTATTATCTGCGCTATACAGATCCAAAGAATGCCAGGAAATTTGCTGATCCAAAAAAGCTCAAATATTGGACACCGGTCGATTGGTACAATGGCGGCATGGAGCATGTCACTCTGCATTTGCTTTACTCACGTTTCTGGCACAAGTTTCTATTTGATCAAGGACTTGTTCCGACGCCAGAGCCGTATACAAAGAGGACAGCGCACGGTCTCATCTTGGCCAAAGGCGGTGAAAAAATGTCTAAATCAAAAGGCAATGTCGTCAATCCAGACTCCATCGTCGAAAAAGTCGGTGCTGATTCATTGCGACTCTACGAAATGTTCATGGGACCGTTTGATCAGGCGATCGCTTGGGATGAAAATGGCATTGTCGGATGCCGTCGCTTCATTGAGCGCGTTTGGAAGTTGCAAGACAAAGTCGAAAATGAAGAAACTGGGTCGCGAAGCGGAATTGTTTTGCTTGTTCATAAAACCATTAAAAAAGTTTCCGAAGACATCGAGGCTATGCGTTTCAACACCGCTGTTTCAGCTCTCATGATTTTGTTGAATGAACTTGAAAAGGAGACAGAAGTCGCGCCTGCATACTATGAAGTCTTACTTCAATTGCTCGCGCCATTTGCACCGCATATAACCGAAGAGCTTTGGAGTATACTAGGGAATAAAAAATCTATTCACACAGAGCCGTGGCCTGCTTTTGACCCTGCGCTATTGGTCCAGGCAAATATTACTATTGCTGTCCAGATCAACGGCAAAACTCGCTCGGAGATAAAGGTCGCTGCGGATATTGACGAAGAAACTCTAAAAATGGCAGTTTTACAGGACGAAAAGGTCAAAAAGCGGCTAAATGGTGCTGTGCCAACCAAAATCATCGTAGTCAAAGGGCGTCTGGTAAATGTGGTCGCTCCACTGAGCCAAATTTGACATTATTATATGCATAATGTATAGTATTGTCATTGACTACTTTGTCACATCACCAAACAATTGACTTTTGGACAAGCAGGTGATACAAATGTAGTACTTATTAAATAATCCCTTTATATATGGCCTCAACAAACGTTAGCTTCAACCCCAAAAAAGTCGTCAAAAAACTGTTAGCAGTTTTACCTGATCGTGCCCAGGATGTCCTGGTCGGCAGGTTTGGTTTGGGTAAATCCACCGATCGTCTCACTCTGGACGCTATCGGCAAAAAATACGGCATCACTCGCGAGCGCGTTCGCCAGATCGAAAATTATGGTTTGGCAATGGTCCGAAAATCTGATGCCTACAAAACTGAAGCCAAATCATTTGCTGAACTAGAAGAGCTGCTCCGATCATTGGGTGGTATTGTTGTCGAGGACGATTTTTTGGGCCATACGTCCAAAGACAAGAGCTTGCAAAACCACATTCATTTTCTATTGGTTCTGGGTACGGCTTTTAAAAAGCGCGAAGAAGACGATGATTTTCGTCATCGCTGGCATGTTGATGAAAAGCTGGCTGAAAATGTCGAG
>JAGWNR010000002.1 GCA_028871265.1 Patescibacteria group bacterium | reverse complement strand
CTAATGCGGTCAGGCCTATCAAAGATTGGAAATTGGACAGATGTGCCTGTTATTTGGTGGCTCAAAATGGAGATTCTACAAAATCCGAAATTGCTCTGGCTCAAACATATTTTGCCGTTCAAACACGCAAACAGGAGATATTAGACGGATTACCGGCAGCAGAAAAGAGACTACTAAAACGTCAGGAGGCTGCAGACAAAAATAAACTGCTGTTCAGCACCGCAAAGCAAGCAGGCGTATCAAACTTTGGCCTTTTCAATAATGCGGGATACAAAGGGTTATACGAGATGTCGCTTTCCGATATTGAAGCAAAGAAAAATGTTCAAAAAGGTGAATTACTAGACCATATGGGTTCGGAAGAACTAGGGGCAAATATTTTTCGCATTACTCAAACTGAGGCAAAATTAAAACGCGAAAATATTCATGGTGATCTGGATTCAAGAAAAACACACTTTGATGTCGGTAAAAAAGTCAGGCAGACGATGCGCGAATTGGGTAGTGAGATGCCAGAAAACTTGAAGCCGGAAAAACATATTAAACAACTGAAGAAAGAAATGAAAGCGATTGTCAAGAGACAAAAGAAATTGGCTTAATTTTTCTTGGGAACTTACACCGAATTAATTTCTGGGTTGTAGTGAAATTATTTCCTTCCCTTACCATGAAATTTTTTGTATACGTCGTGAAGCTGTCTGTCGGTCACATGAGTGTAGATCTGCGTGGTGGAAATGTTCGAGTGGCCTAAAAACATCTGAACGGAGCGCAGATCGGCGCCATTGGAGAGGAGATCGGTGGCAAAACAGTGGCGGATGACGTGAGGCGTGACTTTTTTGGAGATGCCGGCTTTTATGGCGCAATCTTTGACAATCCTTTCGATAGAACGTTTGTTTAAAATCAAATCCTCATTCGAAGATTTTGCGTGACCAACGCGTATAAACAAAGCATCGTCTACGTCGGTGCGTTTGGCCAAATATCTTTTGACCGCTTTTCTGGCTTCGTCGGAAATAAATACCACGCGGATTTTTTCGCCTTTGCCACGGACAGGGAAACTCTCGGCGTCAAAATCAATGTCGCGGGTGAGGGAAGCCAGCTCGGCCACGCGCAAGCCCGTTGAAAAGAGAAGTTCTAACACCGCTTTGTCTCGCAACGATTTCAAATCATCGCCATTTGGAGCGGCTAAAAGCCGCTGTAATTCATCGTGCGATATCAAATCCAGGTGACGTTCGCCGACTTTGGCGAGTTCGATATTTTCTGGAGACAGCGTTGAGATATTGTTTTTGGCCAAAAATTTCAAAAATGCCCGAAGAGCGATCAGATAATAATTTTGAGTCTTTTTCTTTATATTTTCAGGACCGGTGCGGCGATGCACGGATTGTCGATTTAGCCACAGTCTGTATTCACGCATCATTTCCGGAGTGATGTCTTCGGCCTTTTTTATTTTGGTATGCTCAATAAATCTGGCAAGATACCGATCATAATTTTCAACCGTTTTCACTGACCGGCCTTTTTCAATCTCGATATATTCGAGAAACTGCTGTTTGAGCTCGGAAATATTGTGCGACATGAGGTTATTGTAGGATAGCGCAACATTTTTAGATACTTGACAAGAAAAGTGTGGTATGCTAGGATACTTGGCGAATGATCTTTGCAAAGTACTGCGAGTGCAGAGGGCTGCGCGTAGGCTCATTCAAATGAAAACAATCGCGCCAAAATGGCGCAACGAAAGGACACGGCACCTATGAACGCACCTCCGAACATCACCAACCTGAACGCCAAAAATTCCGGCCTGAAAATCATCACCACCGACGCCGGCACCATCTCGGCGCGCCACGCGGCAAAATATATCTCGACCTGAACCTCGCCGCCGGCGCACCTGTTGTGTTACCTTGCCAGTCAAAGTCACAACGATGCCAAATTGCCACCTTGAGAGAAATCTCGAGGTGGTTTTACTTTCTAAAGTTTTCCTAGGTGCGACCCAAGCTAGGAAGTCCGACTTAGGAAAGCTGGCAGTTTGCACAAAAAACTATTTCGTGCTACCATTGAAAAACAATGATTTCAGTAAAACAAAAAGCCAAGATCATCAAAGAGACGGCCATACATGACAAGGACACCGGTTCTGCCGAGGTCCAGATTGCCATTTTGAGCCGGAGGATTGATGAATTGGCCGGCCATTTGAAGAAGCACAGGAAAGACAATCACTCACGCCGTGGCCTATTGGGGATGGTCGCCAGCCGCCAGGCCCACTTGAACTATTTGAAAAAAAATCATCCGCGTCGGTATTCAGCAATTGTAAAGAAACTTGAATTGAAGAAATAAACCGCCAAAGTTAGAGAGCTTATAAAGTCCGCAAAACATTTGCATATTAAAAAGTCAGTACGTTGGTTTTGCAGGCTTTAAAACTTTATAAACTTTTAATAATTTATTTTCATGTCAGTAATAAAACATAAGGAACAGCGTGTCGGTATTTTCATTGACGCCCAGAATTTATATCACAGCGCAAAGAATCTGTATCACGCACGGGTTAATTTCGGTCAGATTGTCAAGGATGCCTTGGCAGGCCGTCGATTGGTGCGCGCAGTGGCATATGTAATATCTACAGAATCTGGCGAGGAGGAGGCTTTTTTTGAAGCACTTATAAACATGGGTATAGAGACCAAGGTCAAGGATCTGCAAATATTCGGCTCTGGAGCGAAAAAAGCCGACTGGGATGTAGGATTGGCCATCGATGCTGTCAGGTTGGCGCCAAAGCTGGATGCGGTGATTTTGGTGACCGGTGACGGCGATTTTGTGCCATTAGTTGAATATTTACAACTGAGTGAAGGCTGTCAGGTGGAAGTGGCTTCTTTTGGCAAATCGACCTCAGCCAAATTGATTGAAGCAACCGACCACTTCACTGATCTAGATGAAGCAGTAAATAAATACATAATGCGTTCTGCACCTAGAAAAGACCGTCTGCAGAGATAATAAAAAAAGCAAAATTGCGTTATAATGATGGGTACCATGAATGAAAATGGTGAGCAAAAGCCAATTGAACACGAAAAAGCCCTCCGAACACTAGAGGGTGATATTCAAGAAGCTATCCAAAAGAAAAATGCCTCGGCCGCATCAATGGTTTTGTCAGAGAAAAGGGTAAAATCGAATGTGCCAGCAGAAACTAATACAGAGAGTCAAGGATCGAGAAAGAAAATTTTTATCACAATAATGAGCATCGCCTTGGTGTTAATGGGCTTGGGCGGGGCATATGTTTTATATCTTTACAGCCCATTATCGGTGCGAGTACCTACGGTGCCACAGCAAACAGCTGTACCGAGTATATTTGGAGCTAATGAGCAAAAAACATTGGATTTCTCTGGCCTCAATAGAGGAGGGGTACAAACAGCGGTGAAAAATGTTCTATCGAAAGTCGGGACAAACACAGCCGGTTCGATTTTGCAGATTATCCCAGTAACAACAGATAATGGATCTACTGCAAACGGCAAACCGGTTGCGACAATAGTGCCCATAACTGATTTTTTGACAATGACTGGCATGAGCGTTCCCGATATATTGTTTCGCTCTCTGGATACTAACTGGATGCTAGGCGTTTATAACGATAATGGTACGGCGGCTCCATTTATCGTACTGTCTGACAACTTTTTCCAAAACGCTTATGCTGGCATGATCAGTTGGGAAAAAGGCATGCCAGATAATCTGTCCTTGATTTTTCCTTCTGTCGAGCAGCCCGTTATTTCAGGAACCAGCACAGTGGCACAATATTTTGACATACAGGGCACATGGAAAGATGGGGTAATATCAAACAAAGATATCCGTCTATTTACCAGACAGGATGGAAATGAATTAATAATGTATTCATTTGTCGATCCTGGGATCATCGTTATTACGACCGATAGCCACGCTTTGTCTGAAATTATCAATCGACTTGAAAAACAGTCATTTACAAGATAATATACTCATATGAATATGACACAAAAAAAGATCGAATATTTCAAGCAAAAATTGGAAAAGGAAAAGGCCTTGATTGAAGAGGAATTACGAACGATTAGTAGCCGCGATACAGAAAATCCTGGTGGATGGATTGCGACATCTGGTAGTATGGATATAGATCAGGCGGATGAGAGTGAGCTGGCTGATAAAATGGAGGAACTTGAAGACAATCAAGGAATTGTTGGGTCGTTAGACCGACAACTAAAGGAAGTGACCGATGCTCTGGCAAGGATAGAAAAAGGGACGTACGGTATTTGTGAAGTATCCGGTAAACCGATTGGGGAGGATCGTTTGGAAGCGAACCCCGCTGCAAGGACTTTGGCTGAATATACTAAAAAATAGGGTGCGTGGTAGGATAGACCTCCACCTGACGAGGTCTATCCTTGCTGTGTCGAGGATAGACCTCATCCATGTCAAGGCTCCGCCTTGATTTAGGATTTTTTTAATCTTTTTTTAAGATTTCTTAATACCTATTTATATATACTTGCCACATGCGAGCAAGAATTTTTTTCGTTGTGGCAGTTTTGGTATGCATTTTTTGCCTACGTTTTTGGTATGTTTCGAACAATATGCCAGATATGGCATCAAATAGAAACAGAAATATTTTCGTAGCCCGCGTTGTTGATGAACCACAAATTGGAGATTTTACACAGAGTGTCACAATCCAACCATTTGATGGTACAGATAATTCTTTTGATAATAAGTTTTTTAATATGCAAGGAGATTTTGATAATACGTACATCAAGCTAGTCACATCAAAATATAAGGATATTCATTATGGAGATGTTTTGTCGGTTTCTGGAACAACAACTGCACCGAGGAATTTCGGCAGTCAAAATGGACGCACATTTGACTATGTTGATTATCTTTTGAAAGACAACATTATATCGATTGTCAGATCAAACGATGTTTCCGTAATAAAAACATCTGGTGTTTCTGTGACTGGATTATTGTTCAAAATGAAAGGAATATTTATGAATTCAATTCGTCAGGTTCTGGGCGAACCAGAGGCGTCTCTGGCTGGTGGATTGGTTGTCGGCGAAAAAGATTCTCTGGGCAAAGAATTGTTAAATGACTTTCGTAAGGTGGGTCTCATTCATATCGTCGTTCTGTCTGGATACAACATCACTATTATTGCTACAACAATACAGAGGATTCTATCATTTTTGCCCGAAGTGTTGGGCAACATTCTGGGCGGCATCGGTATTATTTTATTTGGTGTGTTGGTCGGTGGGGGAGCGACTGTTGTACGATCTTGTATCATGGCAATCATTGCCATCATTTCTGGAATGATCGGTCGCAGGTATGAACCAGCCCGAGCTCTGATTGTGGCAGCACTCATCATGATTTTTATAAATCCGTTGGTTATTTTATACGATCCGTCGTTCCAGCTATCATTCGTGGCTACAGCTGGTTTGATTTGGCTGTCCCCGTTTGTCGGAAAATTGTTTCAATGGGTGCCAGAAAAATTTGGCATGCGTGAATTGGTCATTTCAACTACATCGACGCAATTGGCGGTGACACCGCTTTTGGTTCACATGATGGGTCAAATATCAGTCCTCGGCGTCTTTGCAAATATTCTGGTCCTTCCTCTCATTCCGGTCACCATGCTTTTTATTTCTTTGACCGGAATCGCTGGCATCTTTTCAATATGGGCATCATGGCCATTTGCGGCAGTGACGCATTTGTTTTTGTCATACGAACTTTTTATTGTTACGAAGTTTGCGGCAATCCCCTGGGTTTCAATTTCTTTTTGAACCACAAGGAATTTCGTTACGCCTTTTTAAAGTTTTCTTCAATTTTTTTCCAATTCAGATTTGCAAAGAAATCTTCTATGTATTGTTTTTTGCCCGAAGGTTGATAGTCGGCTACATACGAATGTTCCCACATATCAAGCCCCAGGATCATGGTGCATCCGTTTAATTGTCCGAAATGTTGTTCATCGATCCATGAATTGATGAGACGATCATCTGCGGGGTCATACCATAGTGCTGCCCAGCCTATGCCACGAGTCGTGGCGGCCATTGCTTTAAAAGTGGTGAGCCATTTGTCGAATGAATCCCAGGTTTCGTTGATCATGTCCTTGAGCTTGCCAGCTGCGAGTGGTTGCGGGCCGCCCTCGAATGAGGAAAAGTAAATTTCATGATTGCGTATGCCGTTGTATTCAAAACTAAATCGTCGGCCAAGCTCGCCGACAAAATATGGCACGAATGGATCTTTTTCCGCCCAGACAGAATATTCAGGTGTTTTTTCCAAAATCGAATTGGCGTTTTTGACATAGCCAGCGTATAGCTTTAGGTGTTCATCGATTGTTTTGGCTGAGATACCCTTTAGAACAGGGATGGAAAATTTCTTTTCTTCAAATTTTTTCATGGTTTTTGTGGATTAATTTTGGTTAAGTGTTTCATAGTATAGCATTCGGACAGGTGGGGTCAGATGAGGTCTATCCTTGACCTGACGAGGATAGACCTCATACGGATGAGGTGCGACCTTGAAGAGGGGCTCTATTTAGCCCTACTTCTCTGTCAAGGCGGAGCCTTGACAGGCTCCGCCTTGATTTAATGTTTCTTAATCTCCTTTTATTATAATGACTTTCATGAAACAACAGGTACTCCTGCGGCTGTTATCCTATGGTTCGACGATTTTACTTGTAATCGCGGGATTTTCTCTGTGGTACGTATGGCAGTGGGAATACGCACCAGCATATTTGGAGGTCGATTTTCTTTCTCTCAATCGGGGGCATGGAATATTTATCCGATTGCCAAACAAACATATCGTTTTAGTCGATGGGGGTCAGAGTGGCGATATCATTCGTGAGCTGTCACGTCTAATGCCATTTTATCGACGAACAATTGATTCTGTATTAATGACGGACGCGCAACCGAAATCTGTCGGTGGTCTAATAGATGTAATAAAACGATATTCTGTTTTGCATCTATATATGCCAGATGGTATGGGTACAACGACGGCATCAGAAGCGGTGCTCGGGCTAGCTCGGGAAAAAAGTATTCCGGTGACTGAGCTTTCTGTTGGTGATCGAGTAAACCTTTTTAGTGAGGTGCTTGCAACAGGGAACGAGCATCTAAATGAAAAGCAATTGGCCAATAAATCAGTTGCGGTGAACGTACTATTTCCTGACCAAAATTTTCCTTTTTCAAAAGCAAGCCCAGCGCAATTGGTTCTAAATCTTTTGTTTGGCAAAACGGAAATGATATTTGCAGGCGATGCTTCGCGAGCAATCCAAAATTATTTGGCAAAAGGAATTGCGGCGACCTCCTCTAGTTTGTTGAAAGATCTGAAGAGTCCCATCAACATTCTAGAGTATGATCATTCAGGTGGTGCTTCGAATGTGTCACAAAAATTTATTGAAGCTCTGGACCCGAAATTCATCATAGTGAAATCGAGCGGCAAGGTTTCAAAAGCGACTACATTAAAAAAGCCGCAGTTCAACGCGCGCTCATACGTGAGCCAGATCAGAGATTTGTCCAGCTCGTCAGCCCAATTTTTTTCGGACGGTGAGAGAATATGGAAAGGGAAATAAAAGAGCGAACGATAATTTTTATTTAATTTACACATCAAACAACCTTCAATAAAAAGAAGACGATGAATTGCAGAGGATAAAAAGCATACAGGAGGTGGCCATCTTTCCAACCTGGTTTTTTGTTGTAGAAAAATATAAATACTAGGGCGAGCAGTCCAAAATATTCAAAGGAACTGGTCAGGTACATGTATTCGAGTGGTAAATAGAATGTTTGTTGCAAAATATATAGAGTGAGCCAGGGAAGCGCACCCATGATTAACATTTGGGCAACAGCCATGTACCAGATATTTTCGAAAAATAGATAAAAAGCCACGATGGATAGGACACCGGCTGCGCCATAATCGCTCTGAACGAGGTCGGCGATACCAGCTGCGGCAAGGGTGGAGATTAGCCAAAGCCATTTATTCGATTGCGTTTTAATAACATAAATGGCTGACAGGCCGAGGAAAAGAGTAAAAAATATGTTCAAGTAAAAAATTGTTGGGCCACTGATTTGTTGGGTGGCTAGAGTGAATGGTATTTGTGATATGAGGGCAAAAATAAAAAGACGTTTCAAATAGGAACGCATGTCATGTGTATAATGCGCGCCGTTTGCAATGAGCCAGGCAAAGAGGGGAAAAGCGATTCGGCCGACCAAGCGGAGCCAAAATATTTGAGGGAACAAAAAAACGCCGAGGTGATCAATGATCATACAGACGATGGCGATGGCTTTTATTTGAAAGGCACTCATGTATCAATAATAACAGAAATCGAGCATTCTGAAATGAAAAAACAGCCCCGGGGCTGTTTTTGTCCATTATATGATGCCAGCCTTCTTTAGGGTTTTGAAAGCACCGTGCTTTTGAATAGTTTTCAGGGCGCGAGTGGAGATAGTGAGGGTAAAGGTCTTTTTCAATTCAGGAACGTAGACCTTCTTTTTCTGGAGATTAGGATAACGGCGGACCTTGCCGGTCGGGTTGAATTGGGTGGCACGAGTGCGGTTTGAATAACCACCACCCACGATTGAGCCCCTCTGTGTAATTGCGCATACTTTTGCCATGTTATTAAGTGGAAAGAATGATATCATATATCAATACTTATGCAAGTTTTTCATTGTGTTTTGATTAATGAAGCAAATAATCAATAACCAAGATACAATAACCAAACAGATACAAGAATATTCGCTTTTTGTTTGATTATTGTATCTTGGTTATTGGTCATCATTAAACATGGACCCACTTTCTCTCATTTTTACCGTCGTCATTCTAATCATGTCTGTGGTTATGCACGAGCTTTCGCATGGATTTGCGGCCAACGCCCTCGGCGATCCGACGCCGCGTATCCAAGGGCGTCTGACCTTGAACCCCCTGAAGCATCTGGATCCTCTGGGGTCAGTGATTGTTCCGATCGCGACGTATTTGCTGGGTGGATTCACCTTTGGTTGGGCAAAACCAGTGGTGTGGAATCCTAATAACGTTAAAAATCAACGCCTGGGTGAATTTCTGATTGCGGCGGCTGGTCCGGCCATAAATATAGTGATAGCTGTTGTTTTTAGCCTGTTGATTCGATTTGCACCGATGCTCTCCTTGAACACTGCATTTTTAGCGATTTCGTCATATGTAGTGATGATCAATATTGTTCTAGCGCTTTTCAATTTGATCCCCTTGCCACCACTAGATGGGTCACATATCCTCTTTGCGCTCCTATCGCCACGACAGCAGCATATTCGCGCCGGGATCGAACGGTATTCACTCATTTTTATGTTCATTGCTCTGATTGTCGTTTGGCCTATGGTCAGTCCGTTAATCAACGTTGTTTTTCATTTGCTGACAAACATGTAGAAGTATGACATCGGAGACACTCTTTCTGCTTTGATCCTGGCCTTGATATATGGTGTTACTCTATCTATATTCGCAACGGCCGAGTTACTAGGCCTCGTAAGGTTTTATTGATATGATATACACGTCGTATACAATTTTTATTAACCAAAGCCCTACGTTTTATGAAAAACAGTAAATACTTTCTCGTTCTCGGATCGTCGTTGGTGGCAATCCTGATAATCTTTGTCGGGTTCACCACTGCTACACATTCTGTCTCGGCAGGACTGACGAACCAGGGAATGGGAGGCGGCGACAGTATATTCGCCCCCTATGATCCGTCGGTTGAACAAACACCAACTACCTGTGACAGTGGCGAGCTAAAGGCGACGAACGACTATAACTCAATTATGAATCCGACGGGTATCACGCTCGCTAGCACGACTGTCAAATCGGACCTCAAAACCGATCCTTGCTTTAAATTCCTCAAATTCTATAGCGTCCTGTCAACAAAAAAGACGGATTCACTAATGAAAAGCACGAACGTATGCCAAAGCGCCCTGAGCATTCCACACGCCATATATCTCCAATCACTCCTCTCCTCATATGGCCTCGACATCAATCTAACGAATCCATCGACCTTGTACGCAGAATGGGAGCCTGTTGGGGCGATTCATTACCAGCTATTCCCCTTGGAAGTACCGAACCAAACGTTAGTCGGAGCAGCTGTACCAGGGGCGACCCTGAAGATCTATTACTGCACTGACCCGGGTTATGTATCGAATTATCCTGGGTTCGTACAGAGATTCATAACATTCGTCAATGCCCACAAGGCTTACTTTGCCGGAAACGGCCGTACGCTTAATGGCGGTTATGGAACCGATACACCGACCCATATCAAAAACTTGATAGCGATCCTACGTGGAGGACTAGAGTCATATCAAGGTTTGATGAAAAACCTTGACGTTAGTACGGTCTATGCTGCCGCTGGGTCACTTTTGCCCCGCTAGCAGTCACACTTTTTCCAGAAACTAGATCGTTAAATAAAACCCGCGAAGTGCGGGTTTTATTTTGGCTAGTCATTTCTGACCTATTACTAGAGCAAAAATTCAGTAATCAATTTATCCCCAATTTTTATATGTAGACTAGATTGTTCTGATATACTTGTTATATGAATGATACAGAGCAAGTTCGTGTCCCAATCGCACAATCCAATCTGACGGTGACTATAATCGGATTAGTAATTGCAGCCTGCCTGTTGGCTATAGTGTTTGTCTATATGGAGATGAACCATGGTTCGCCTACCCACAACATTGCGGATCCGCGAGTCGAAGCCATAAATAATGCCGTGGCATCGTTACGACAAGCTGCACCAGCCTCATTATCAGAAATACAAGCGGGATTAAAGCAGATTTCTGTATCTGGTGTGGTGCAGGCGAGCCAAGGCCAAATAGATGATGCATTGCGCCAATTAAAAGCAAATTAAAATAAATTATTATGAATATCAAGAAAATTGTATCGTCGGTCGTCATAGGTGCAGGGGCAATCATTGTTGGTCTAGGCATCCAGTATGTTTTGGCCGATTGGACGCCAGCACCATCCTCTCCTCCAAACGGAAATACAGCTGCACCTATTAATGTCGGCGGCGGTACACCTGGCAATATATATACTCAATCAAAGACCGGTCTTTTGGCTCTGGCCAACCTCGTTGTTACCAACATGAATGTTGCCAGCGGAACGATAAACGCTGCTGGCAGTGTCCTGACAAATGATGGAAACGGCAATGCCAGCTGGGCTTCGGCGGGCGGTTCAGGAAGTGGTTCTATCCCATCAGGAGCAATCATGGCTTTTGATTTGAGCACATGCCCAACAGGTTGGAGTACATATACAGCGGCGTATGGTAGAACCATCATCGGTTCTGGACCAGCGACAACCGCTACTATTGGTGGACGAACAACCACAGTGACTTCTGCATACGCAAATGGGGCTACGGGTGGTTCGGAAAAGCACACTCTAAGTGTCGCAGAACTACCGATATTTACCGTAACTACTAATTTACCTATTAAGATACAGTTTGGCTCGGGTGGTGGAGGGCCTTGGAGTGACGTTTATGGTGATGGCCAAGGGGGGATGAATTTCACATCAAAAGCTGTCGGTGGTGGTCAAGCTCACTCGATCATGCAGCCATATATTGCAGAGCTGTATTGTAGAAAAGATTAATGCAGTGTATCCTTTCACATTTGACCATACGATTTTGAAAAAGTAAGTGGCGCAGTGATATGAGCATGATATAGTTTTGATCAAAGCATGTTATCGAAAGCAAGAGTTGCGGCTAAAATTGAATTAATTCTCTCGGTTATCGTTAGATCTCTAGTCATTCTATTTTTTGGGATACTTGTTCCGATCTCTCCGGTATATGTAGAAGCGGCAATGGCGCCAAAAGCGTCGGTTGTTCCTGTTTCTATATCTATTCCATCTGTGGGCACCAATGCGCCGATTATTTCTGTCGGCTTGACCAAGACGGGCAATGTCGATGTGCCACACAATTTTGTGCAGGCGGGCTGGTATACCGGTAATCCGACTCCGGGGAGTGAGGGAAGCGCTATTATCGACGGGCATGTCGATAACGGCGGATATAAACCCACAATTGACGGTATTTTCAAGCATCTCGACCAAGCAAAGCTGGGTGATTTCATCGCCGTGGCCATGTCTGACGGCACCAGTCGGACTTTTCAGATTGTAAAAAGTGCGGTCTATAGTTTGAATGCTTTTCCGAGTACGCAGGTCTTTCGACAAGACGGCGCAGCATATTTGAAGATAATCACTTGCCACGGTATATGGTTGCCTGCCACAGACACTTACAGTCAGCGTCTGGTCGTGACGGCGGTTCTGGTGCCAACCAACCCTGATTCCTTGGCGGTTAAATAGATGAAAATTTGATATAATGCAGGCATCAGATGTCAAAACCCTACCTGCAACATAACGGCAAAGCCATAGAAACCGGCGGAAAGTTCAAGCATGTCATGGCCATAGCCCTTGATCCGACCTCGGATTACAAGGAAGGCATAGTCCGATGTATCACCGAGAGAGTGGGAGATGTTGAGGTTAGTGGTTATGTAGATAGGAGCGAGATCCGTAAAATAAAAGGAGATTCCCTGGAAAGTTTTTCTATTGGTGAAAGATTAAATTTTGTGCGCGCCGATGAAGTCATCGCCAGCTTGAGCACAGAGGGATCTGAATTCATTGGTTTTGAAGATCCGGACATCTTTGTCGACGAGTCTTCTTTGGTTCACGTCTACTTCACCTTGCCTTTTTTGGATAAAAGTAAAAAACACACCATCGTCCATCTGGGCCATGCGGTCGGAAATGACCTCGATTCACTGGAAATGACTGCGCCAGCACTTTTGGCAGATCCAAAGACTCATGAGGGTGCGAAAGAGATCTCGATCGCGCCTTTAAACAGCAGAGGTATTAGACTGAACTTGTTCGAGTCGAGTAAGAGAGAAAAAGACAGGACATATTCTACGGTTCGGATTGCCATTGCAGAAAACATGGGTAAGCCGTGGAAAGCGGGCGAGATTGTTTTTCATCCGAAAGAACACCAGATCTCTTGGATCGGTGGCCACGCTTCGCCCGGACCGCTTTTGCCAAGATCGTTCATTGATATGGGTGAAAATAAATTGCTGGGCATCATGAATGGTCGCGAAGCAAATAAAAAAGTCGGTGACAAGACAAAATACGGCATGTTTTCCGTGGGACTTTTCATCTATGATTACGAAAAGGGAAAGATCGATTGGGTTTCACCAGAACCGCTCATCAGAGACACCGAGGCCAGGACGATCACTTTTGCCAGCCAGTTTGTCGAGACCAAACCAGGCGAAGGCATTCTGTATGCGCATGTCGATGATTCATTTGTACGAGCATACGCCTTGTATGCAGATGGTTTGAAAGAACTGCTGCCAAATCATTTTAAATTTCCTTTAAAATAAGAAAGCCCGCATTTTGTGCGGGACTTTGTGAAGCTGTTCGAGCTTGTCATTTGCGGGCGATAATCTGCCTGAGCAGGCGATCCATTGCCGCGTGTGACGCTTTTTGCTTTTTGCCGCCAGTTTCGAAGTCGTCGGCGAAATTGATGTTCTCGTGGATTTTGACCAATTCAGTGAGCTTGCGGGCGTCGTCCTCAGTCATCTTTGGTAATGCGAGGTTATAATCGGTAATATCAGCCAGGATGCAGAGATCCGACAGTTTACTGGTGACCCATGGTTTTCGGCCAAAAAGCTTTTTCCATTTCACCTTTAATTCCTCTGGAAGTCCTGCTCCCTTCAGGGTAAAGTTCTTAATGTTCATGCATTCCTTTCTTCTTTTAAGTTTGTGATGATTGTTTCCAACAATAAAATTAACATCTTGTATAGACATTGTCAAATATTTGCGTTTTTCCTTGAAATAAAGTAGACTGCAAACACGTTCAAAAAACGTACTTTATTCACGGTTTCGCATGAGTAATCGCTCTCGGCATCTCTCAAGCCGCTGACGGTGAAAAAATCAGGCGAAATCAGATCAGTCCATAAAGTCAAAAGTCTGTAAAGTCTATAAAGTAAAAGATTTTACGACTTTAAGGACTTTATAGACTTTAAGACTTATTTTATGCCCACAATCAATCAATTGACCAAAAAGCGTCGTGTCAGTTTCAAGCGGAAACCAAAATCCGTCGCCCTGACGCGCACATTTAATAGCATCGAAAACCGCCCGAGCTTTTTCCCGGCGCCATTCAAGCGCGGCGTCTGCATAAAAGTGACCACTAAAACGCCGAAAAAGCCGAACTCGGCAATTCGCAAGATCGCCCGCGTGCGATTATCTAATGGTATGGAAGTAACCGCCTATGTTCCAGGAGAAGGCCACAATCTGCAGGAACACTCTGTCGTGCTACTGCGCGGCGGTCGTGTCAAGGACGTCGGATTGCGCTACAGCGTAGTGCGCGGTGTCCTAGACTGTGCCGGTGTAGAAAAGCGTCGCAAAGGTCGCAGCCAATACGGCAACAAGAGGCCGAAAGCGGCGAAATAAATAATTAGTAACAAGTGACAAGCTGCAAGTCACAAGACAAAACAGGAAACTTGCAACTTGCGACTTGAAACTTGTAACTCAAAACTATCATGCGAAGAAAAGTAAAAAATCGTAATATTCCCAAGGCTGACCCGCGATATGAATCAGCAAAAATTGGCAAATTTATCAATTATTGTATGGAGAGTGGCAAGAAAAACACGGCGCGCGAGATTGTCTATGGTATGTTCGACCTTCTCAAAGAAAAGGCCAAAGTCGAGAACCCGATGGAATTGTTCGAGGCGGCCTTGAAGAATACGGCGCCGAACATGGAAGTCCGTTCTCGCCGCGTTGGCGGCGCCAACTACCAAGTGCCGCGCGAGGTCAGGCCGGAGAGACGCCAGGCTCTGTCTATGAAATGGATTGTCGAGGCTGCACGCAACAAAAAAGGCAAGCCGATGCACGAAAAATTGGCTGACGAGGTCATCGCTGCGTCAAAGAACGAAGGCGAAGCAGTGAAGAAGCGCGAAACTATGCACAAGATGGCCGAAGCAAACAAGGCTTTTGCTCACTTTGCTTGGTAAATCGACCCCACTTTTTATAAAACAAAAATCCCGCCAAGATGCGGGATTTTTTGTGGTATAATAATGGTATTAATCTGCAACTAATTTTATATCACCATGACACCATTTTATGAAAATATTGAAAAATTGACACTGGAGAATAACGATTATCGCCGAGTTCTGTATACCGGTTTGCATAGTCAAGTGGTTTTAATGTCAGTGGCGCCGGGCGATGAAATCGGGATGGAGGTTCATCATGTCGATCAATTTTTGCGTTTCGAAAGCGGTGTGGGCAAGGCAATTATCGATGGTGATGAGTTTGCGTTGAAAGACGGCACGGCTGTTTTGGTGCCGGCTGGCGCTAATCACAATGTAATAAATACCGGCAAAAAGCCGCTCAAACTATATACAGTCTATGCGCCGGCCAATCATATAGAAGGCACAATTCATCACACAAAGGCTGACGCGGACAAAGACGAAGCTGATGAGGCTTTTGGTGAAAAAGCGGGGAAATAGCGGTGAAGCATATTCACTGAAACCCAAAATGGACGCTAGGATCTTTCGCTTGCGCCTTTCCTTTTAAAATTGTCGAGTTATACTGTAACCCATGCAAGCTATTAAAGATTTTTTAAAGAAAACAGGCGGACAATATAAAATCTGCTTTTCAAGCAAGCGCTATATATTTTCTTTTGTTTTGGGTATCGTATTGCTGGCGGCAAGTCTAATAATAAATGTTTATGCCGTACGATACGCAACGGCGAGTGTCAGTAATCCGGTTACTGATATAGTGCTCAGTAATATCGGGCCGTACGATGTGGACGGATTGTTCGTAAACGGCGCCGCTGGCATGGTGCTTTTTATTATCGTGATTGGTTTATTGTGGCCGTCCAGATTGCCCTTTATGTTAAAAACCATCGCTATATTTGTGATGACCAGATCGGTCTTTATCAGCTTGACACACATCGGCGCTTTTCCGACACATTCGACTATTAATCCGTATACGCAAAATTTGTTAGAAGACATTATCGGCACAAAACTGTATTCTTCATTTTTCCTGGGCGATGATTCATTTTTTTCGGGTCATACCGGATTGCCGTTTTTAATGGCATTTCTATATTGGGATCGGCGCTGGATACGAGACTTTTTTATTGTTTTGTCTGTTGTTTTGGGTATTGTGGTATTGCTCGGACATCTACACTATTCAATTGATGTGTTGTCGGCGTTCTTTATTTCCTATGGAGTTTATAGGATGGCGCGACATCTATTTGCAACTGATGTGCCGGAATCGCTAAAAACTGATTCCACTCATGCCCGGATGTGATTATGAAAATCAATGTCAGCTTCGCTTTTGACCAGCTGGTAATTGGTATCCATCCAAACAAGCCTGGCGTAGCCTTCATTTATAGCGATGGCACAGTATCTACCATCTGAACATTTATATATATTTATGTGATATGAAATATTTTCGCTACCACTGTTGTAATTTGGGGGAATTATTTCTGTGATTGGATTGAATTCAATTTTTTGTTCTTGTTGGATTTTGGTTTTCAATTCTTCTTCAGAGGAAAAAACATCGTCAATTGACGGTTCTTTTTCTATTGTTTGCTCAAAACTTTGACTGAAAACATCGTCAGGATTTAACATGTTTAAAGTATACAATATGTTTTCTATTGGAGTAAAGGTTGACAGCTCTGGCGTATTCGTATATCATTCAAACATTCATTTGAATATGAAAGAGACAATAAATGTTAAAAAGTTCAGAGAAGCATTTTGTAGTGCAGGTGAACCTACGCGATTTTGCATATTATGCAAAATGTGGAAAGTCCCCGGCATGTGCGTTTCCGATCTTTCCAAAGAAATCGGAGAGAGCGTGGCAGTGGTGTCGCATCATTTGCGAGCATTGGCCAAGGTGGGGTTGCTCACGCCGGTGCGCGACGGTAAAAAAGTTTGTTACCGCTATGTAGACAAAGGCATAGCCAAAGAGATGAAAGATCT
>JAGWNR010000082.1 GCA_028871265.1 Patescibacteria group bacterium | reverse complement strand
TTATGACGAACTCAGCAAAGCAAAAACATTCGTTGATCTAGCCACTGTGGCAATTAATATCATTTTCCGCATCCCGGAAAAAGTTGAAATGGTGTCTGGTCCGATATCTACCGGAGGTGTTGGCAATATCCACGGCAACCGCAGGGTTTTTGAGGGAGTCATCGAGATTCTAATTCTCGAACAAGACTTGAACATCTTTAGTCAAATGCCTTTTGAAGACAAGATGGTTGAGCTTTATCTGGAATGGCACAAGCGAAATCCTGCCGAAAAATATTGCCTACCGATCCTGTATGAATTTTATGATCGCTTGTTCTTTACCGGTAGAATAAGCAGGCTTAACTTTATACATGATTGGCAGTCATCGTTTGGCGCCAAATGGGAGCATGACAACTGTGATCGCTGGGGTATACGACGTAATTTTCTTTCCAAAGAGTTGTCCGAGCGTGCGTTGAACGGACATGCTACGGCAGCTTTGGTGCAAAAATAGACTTTTGCACACACGACAGTCGCTCGAAAGGACGACTGTTTTTTTATATAGTCTAAAAACACAAAACCCGCCGAAGCGGGTCTATGCTTCCTTGCTCGTCATGATGACAAGAAGGGAACTTGGTGTAAGTTTATATTAGCAAAATAAATCTTCTTGTCAATGTGGGTTATCAACAATTTTTAAGCCGCCGAAGGGGTTCGAACCCTTGAGCTGGAAATACCAAGTTCCCTTCTCGTCACCAAGACCGTCGGCCTATGATGCATTATATATTGGTGAGTTAAAATCCATATAAAAAAATATTAAAAAATTGTTAAAACGAGGCCATGCCTTGTCGTGCTACAATACCCATATGACCAAATACGACGAGATGAAGAAAATCCGCGACGAATTGGTTGATTTCAAGCAATCACCAATATACCCATACCGCACGGCGAACAAATATTTTCCAGTTATTGGCGAAGGCAGCCACGATGCACACATCATGTTTGTCGGTGAAGCGCCGGGTAAAACCGAGGCGAAAACCGGCCGGCCGTTTTGTGGCGCGTCGGGGAAGTTTTTGGATTATATGCTCTCTTCGATCGGTATGGTCAGAGAAAAAGTTTATATAACTAATGTTGTTAAAGATCGACCCGAAGACAACCGCGATCCAACACCGGAGGAGATCGCGCTATATGCACCATTTTTGGATCGACAAATCGAGATCATTCAACCGCGCGTCATTGCCACACTGGGTCGTCACAGTATGGATTATTTGATGCGCAAATTTGGCCTAGAATTAGAGCTGGAGCCGATTTCTAAAATTCACGGTAAGCTTTTTGAAGCCCATGCGTCATATGGTCCGGTTTCAATCGCCACGCTCTATCATCCCGCCGTGGCGCTCTACAATGGTGGCATGCGTGATGTTTTAAAGAAGGATTTTGAAGTTTTGAAGAAATTTATATGAAAATAATCGAACCATATCAGAGTCGAGATTCAAAAATAAAGTATATTTTTGAATACCAGGATGCTAATAATTTTGACGACCTTGAATATGAAAAGTGTAGGCAAGTGTACGGTGTCTGTTTTTACAATGATAAGCTTGTTATTGGTTTCGGTGGTCACAAAAACAGCTGGGGCCTTATCGGCGGCACAATTGAAGCAGGAGAGACCTTTGAACAGACTTTGAGAAGGGAAATTCAAGAGGAATCAAATATGAAAATTATTTCATTTAAAGCGATAGGTTATCAAAAAGTGATCAATGAAATTGATGATACTTTCATTTATCAACTTCGATACGCTTGCGTTGTCGAGCCGTTTGGACCATTCGAGTCTGACCCAGCTGGAAGTGTTATTGAAATCAAGCTTATAGATCCAAAGGAGTACAAGAAATACTTTGACTGGGGAAAAATAGGAGAGAGGATAATAAGTCGAGCGATTGAGCTATTACAGAATTAGTGGGTTTAGAGATTGCTTTAGAAATATGCAAACAATTAAATTTTGGTATGTTCGTGGTTTATGATATTATTCCAACATAAAACCTATGCCCACAAAACCCACACAAAAAAAATCGAAAGTTGCGAGCAAAAAGACAAAAAATCTTGAATGGAACCTGACCCTACTTTACAAATCCATTGACGATCTGGCACTGGAAAGTGATATGCAGGAAATCGAACGGTTGCTCTCTGAATTTGCCAAAAAATATAACAAACCAGAAAAAACATATTTAAAGGATGAAACCAAGTTTTTGGCGGCGCTCACAGAATATGAGACTCTGTCTGGTAAAGCCACCGGCAAGCCGATTTTGTATTTGCATTATCGTCTGGCTATGAATTCCGCTGACAAAGCCGCCGAGGCTAAAATGGCCCTATATTCAAACCGATTGACTGAGGCCCTAAACAACATGCAGTTTTTTGGCATTTCTCTGGGTAAAATTGCACCGGCAAAACAGCACGAATTTCTCACTTCAAAAAAACTAGCGCATTTTAAAGTTTTTTTGGAACGTGCATTTGCCGACGCCAAACACCTATTGACTGAGCCAGAGGAAAAAATTTTGGCCTTGAAACGTCTGCCTGCCCAGGATCTCTGGATTCAAGCAAACCAAAAAATATTGGGCTCAAAAACTATTTCCTGGAAAGGTCGGGAAACGCCGATCTCCGAAGCGACGGCAATGGTACCGGATTTGGAAAAAGCGTCAGAACGAAAAGCTCTATGGCATCTGGTTCGTGGAGCGCAAAAAGAGAATGCCGCTTTTGCCGAAGCGGAATTGAACGCCGTTGTCACAGACAAAAAAATCGACGACCAACTGCGCGGACACAGAGAACCATTTGACGCAACCATTAAATCCTATCGTAACGATCCGGTGGTTATAAAAACCTTGATTGAAACAGTCAGCCGCCATTTTTCGGTCGCACATCGATTTTACCGACTGAAAGCGCGAATGATGGGCGTCAAAAAGCTGGAATATCAGGATCGCAACGCCAAAACAGGTGTAATCAAGCGAAAATTTCCAGTGACCGAGGCGATTGCGGCGGTTGAAAAAGCTTTTGACGATATTGATCCAAAATTTGGTAACCTTTTGCGTTCATTTATAAAAAATGGTCAAATTGA
>JAGWNR010000081.1 GCA_028871265.1 Patescibacteria group bacterium | reverse complement strand
ATCAACTGGATGAAAAGGACTTTGTACATCATTATTTCAACGAATACCTACTCCACCGCCTATCTCCTTCCTTTTTGACCAAACCGGTCTGGATGAGATCGATCAATACGCGTTGCAAGGTTTTTTCACTGCAGTTTGTAATGTCCTTTATAATATCCTTTATAGTTAGATTTCCTTGTTTACTTAAAATTTTTAAAATTGATTCTTTGCGATTGTCCTTTTGAACCTGCTTGACTGACTGGCTTTTTTTAAAGGACACGCTACTAGACACATTTTTTAATGACTGACTTTGACTGACCTTGACCTGATCTTTTGACTGTCCTTTATCATCTGTCCTTGATGGTGTTTCGGTGGAAAAGAATGATCTGGACAAAACATAACCGGCTTTGTTGGCGGATTCGAGCGCTCGATCCTTGACATAGACTACCAAACTGTCAATTTCACCGATTATCATTTCAGCGTTCATTTGAGAGATAATATTGGAACCTAGGGATATGTTTACAAACGTTCGGCTCTCCAAAAGAGAAGTCAAGAAGAAGCGCAGAAAAGAATTCTTTTCCTGGTTGTCGGCACCAGTGAGAGCGATGGTCGATGAGACCAGTGACATGCAACGCTCGCGAATTTCCCATTTCAGTGGATCATTGTCCTTGATCAGATTGGTCACCAGGTAGAGAGCGGTGACGATCCGTTCTGTCTTTTTGAAGATATAGAAAAGATGCTCATCGCCTGAAATAAGGCCGATTGTGCGCCAAAAGCTCTGATCTATAGGTATATGATTTTGTCCTTTATTTGGTTCCATGTCCTTTATATGTGTCCTTTATGCTTATATTTTGTCCTTTAGAATTTCGGCTATTTCTCAAGGACATTATATAGGACAAATGGGTTAAAATGCAAGCTCGGTCAACAGAATTAATGTCAAATATCAAAATCCAAATGTCAAATCAACACCAAAGTCAAAAGCTTGAATTTTGTAATTTGGATTTTGTATTTGATTTGTTCATTTGAGCTTTGTCATTTGTCGTTTATAATTAAATCTATGGCCAAAAGGAAAACCAAGGATAAGCGTGACGGTAATTTTATCCAAGAACTAAAGGCCGAAACCACTCAGGCGGTTTTGGCTATATTGTTTTTACTGGCAGGCATTTTGACCGGACTAGCCTCTATCGCTCTGGCCGGTCCGGTAGGCGCATGGTTCTATCACTACGCCGACAAACTATTCGGTATTGGCTATTTTCTATTGCCATTAATTTGCATTATTTTATCTATTGCATTTTTGCGTGGTATTCGACAGCGCCTGACGGTATGGAAATTCATCGGCGGCTTACTATTCCTATTGTCCGGTTTGGGATTCGTCGATCTGATTTTCCCGGACAAAGGCGGCATTGTCGGCCACTATATTTCGGCACCGCTCATTTCTCTGGTGTATATCTATGCGGCGGCGGCGATACTCATAACTGTTATTATCATTTCACTAATACTCACGCTAGAAGCACGATTCAGTTTGGAAGGCTTGGCGTTTTGGAACAAAGTCGAAAGTCGAAAGTCCAGAGTCGAAAGTCAAGAAGATGATGATTCTGATGTGGACGAAGTTATGGAGAAGGTAGAGAAAGAATTAGAAAAAAAGAAAAAAGATGAAAAGAATGAAGATGATGAAGACGAGGAGGGCGTGAAAATAGTGCCGCCACCAAAGAAACCGGCAAAAAAGTCTGATGACGAAGAAGCTTTTGATATGCGTGCAACCACACGTAGCACCAAACCATTTACTCCGCCACCATTGTCCCTCCTGGAAAAAGACAGCGGCAGACCGGAAACCGGTGACATCAAAGCCAACGCCAATATCATTAAAAGGACGCTGCAAAATTTTGGTATCAGCGTCGAAATGGATGAAATTTCAATCGGACCATCGGTGACACGATACGCCCTGAAACCGGCCGAGGGAGTAAAATTGTCGCGTATAGTGGCATTAAACAGCGACTTGTCATTGGCCTTGGCGGCTCATCCGATCCGTATAGAAGCGCCGATCCCCGGCAAATCATTGGTTGGTATCGAGATCCCTAATGCCGCCAAAACGACCGTAGGCTTGGCAACTCTCCTGGGCTCTGATGAATTTCAACGTTCCGACAAGCCGCTATTGGTATCACTGGGCAAATCAATCACCGGCAACTCACATTTCGCCAACCTGGCCAAAGCGCCTCACATGCTGATCGCCGGTACCACCGGTTCCGGAAAATCGGTGACCATTCACGCCCTCATTACTTCCCTACTCTATCGCAATTCACCGGAGGACTTGAAATTTATCATGATCGATCCGAAACGCGTCGAGCTGACTCTGTATAATAAAATTCCACATCTTTTGACACCGGTTATTACTGATCCTAAAAAGGCCATTTTGGCCTTGAAATATGCCGGCAAAGAGATGAGTCGCCGTTACGACATTTTGGAAAAAAATTCGGCCAGAGACATCGATTCATACCATCGCACCGTTCTAGATCCGGCCATCGAGGCGGCTCGCATCGGCAAATATGAGAAGAAGGACGGTTTGGAATTCCCGGAATCGATGCCATATATCGTCATTGTTATCGATGAATTGGCTGATATCATGCAAGCCTATCCGCGCGAGCTGGAGAGTGCCATAGTCCGTCTAGCCCAAATGAGCCGTGCCGTCGGTATTCATCTGGTGCTTTCGACCCAGCGTCCGTCGGTCAATGTCATCACCGGTCTCATCAAAGCGAACATTCCATCGCGTGTAGCTTTACAGGTGGCTTCGCAGATCGATTCACGCACCATCCTAGACCAGCCGGGTGCAGAAAAACTGCTAGGCGCCGGCGATATGCTGTATCTAGGCGCGGAAATGTCCAAACCGGTGCGTTTACAGTCGGCCTTTATTTCTGAAACCGAGGTTAAAAAAGTTTCAAAATATTTGGCCGATGCCTACAAAGACGAAATAATGAGTGAGATTAATCTCTCCGGTCAGCAAGCCGAAGCCGGCCAGGACGCCATTTTCTCGGCAAGCTTGGAAGATGACGGTGGCGAAGAAGACGATATGTACGAAGAGGCGCGAGTGACAGTAGAATCC
>JAGWNR010000080.1 GCA_028871265.1 Patescibacteria group bacterium | reverse complement strand
ATTTAACTTGACTAGAAATTTTTTTTGATACAATTATCTCATGAATACACTTGCTGTGAAAACTAAAATGAAATCTTTTGATAAAACTCATGTCGGGGTTTTTAGCCGCATTGCAGAAAAAATTGCCGAAATTAAACTGGAGAGAGACATACGCACTGCCAGACGTGAATACAGTGAAGGCAAGGGCGTCACTGGCGACTTGCGAGAGATTTTAAAGAAGGCGTAATGCTTGTCCTCGAGTATATGCCGGTATTCTTGCGAAGATTTCGCAAACTACCTTTGAGTGTTCAAGAAGAAGCGATACAAAAGATCGCTCTTTTCAAAGATCGCGCCAACCATCGTATGCTCGACGTGCATAAATTGCACGGCAAATTTGCTGATTCGTGGGCGTGATTCGTGGGCGTTTTACGTCAACCGAAAAATCAGAGTTGTGTTTGAGTTTTTACCGGACAACCACATGCTAATGGAAAGTATCGGTAATCATGACATGACCTATAGAAAACGCTAACTTTATTTTCCGTGGGTTTGCTAATCTAATTGGGTCAAATGGTGGACATGACCCGATTGCGCCACGGGGCGGAAAGTAAATCACAAGTTGATTATTTCCTTATTTTCCTGTACTATACCTAGCACTAAAAGCCCTGACGCTTTTTTAATTTATTAACAATAGTCCAGAGTCCATAAAGTCATATGTCCATAAAAAAATGCGACGAAATAGACTTTACGACTTTAAGGACTTTATAGACTTTAAGACTTATATATGAACCGCGACTATCCACTAGAAAGAGTACGAAATTTTGGAATCATTGCCCACATCGATGCCGGTAAAACGACGACCAGCGAGCGCATTTTGTATTACACAGGAATGATTCACAAAATTGGTGAAGTACACGATGGGGCAACTACTACCGATTGGATGGAACAAGAACGCGAACGCGGTATTACAATTACTGCCGCCGCTATTACTTGTTTCTGGAATCCGACATATATGCGCGGATTAAAAGGATCTGATGGCAAGGATGACGTCTCAAAAAAGGTTCGTTTCAATATTATTGACACTCCTGGGCACATCGACTTTACAGTAGAGGTTAAACGTTCGCTCCGTGTATTGGATGGTGCTGTTGTTGTGTTTGATGGTGTTGCCGGCGTTGAACCTCAGTCCGAAACTAACTGGCGTTATGCTGATGAATCAAATGTGCCGCGTCTCTGTTTCATCAACAAGATGGATCGTATGGGAGCTTCTTTTGAAAAGTCATATCAGTCAATTCTCGAACGTTTGAACAAGAGAGCCGTCCGTTTCCAATTGCCAATCGGTACTGAATCTGCGCATGAGGGCGTTGTTGACCTCCTCAAAATGAAAGCCTATACGTTCAGTGGCGAAAAGGGTATTAATATTGATGAAAAGGAAATTCCGGCTGACATGCTCGAAGATGCAAAGAAATATCATGCGGAACTGGTTGAAAAAGTTGTCGAAACTGATGATGAGGCTATGTCAAAATTTCTCGAAGGTCATGAATTTACTGCCGAGGAGCTAAAGCCGATTGTTCGCAAGGCTGTCATTGCTAACAAAATTTTCCCTGTTTTTACCGGATCGGCCTTGAAAAATATCGGTGTTCAACTGGTTCTAGATGCCGTTGTCGACTATTTGCCTAGCCCGTTGGATATTCCGTCGGTCAAAGGCAAAAATCCTGATACCGGTGAAGAGGTTGTTCGTCATCCGTCTGACACAGATCCGTTTTGTGCCCTCGCTTTCAAGCTCCAAAACGATCCATTCGTCGGGGCGCTGACATTCTTTCGTGTCTATTCGGGTACTATTGAGGCTGGTACGTATATTTACAATGCTCGCACTGGTAACAAAGAACGCCTGGGTCGTATTGTGCGTCTGCAGGCTGACAAGCGTGAAGAAGTGAAGAAAGTCTATGCCGGTGAAATCGCCGCGGCGGTAGGATTAAAAGATGCGCGCACTTCGGACACGTTCTGTGATGAAAATAGTCCTATTGTTCTGGAGGCAATCAAGTTTATGGATCCGGTTGTCTCTCTGCGTATCGAGCCAAAGACCAAAGGTGACCAAGAGAAAATGGGTATGGCTCTGCGCAAACTGACTATCGAAGATCCGACTTTCCATGTCCAATCAAATCAGGAGACTGGCGAAACGCTCATTGCCGGTGTGGGTGAATTGCAGTTGGAAATCATGGTTGACCGTATGAAGCGCGAATTTGGTGTGGAAGCGACTACCGGCAAGCCGCAGGTGGCCTATCGAGAGACTATTTTGGGCACGGCCGAGGCTGAACACAAATATATCAAACAGACTGGTGGTAAGGGTCAGTATGGTCACGTCAAGCTGAATATAAAACCGATGCAACCGTGGCCCGAAGGCGAAAAAGTGCCGAAAAATATATCTCGTTATGATGATTTCGAATTTATCGATTCGATCAAGGGTGGTGTTATTCCAGGTGAATTTATTCCAGCGGTTGAAAAGGGTGTTCACGAAGCCATGGCTCGCGGTATTGTGGCCGGTTATCCGATGGTAAATATTTCTTGCGAGCTGACGTATGGTTCGTATCATGACGTCGACTCATCGGAAATCGCTTATAAAATTGCGGCGTCGCAAGCTTTCCAAGATGCGGCCAAGCGTGCGCGTCCTGTGATACTTGAGCCGATTATGAAATTGGAAGTACTTTTCCCTGATAAATACATGGGTGATATCACCGGTTCTATTTCGGCCAAACGAGGCACGATCGAGGAAATGACTGAACGCGGTCAGGCCAAGGTTCTGCATGCCAAAGTGCCGCTATCGGAAATGTTCGGCTATACCACCGCGCTCCGTTCGATGACCTCCGGTCAGGGCAGTGCCACCATGGAATTCGACCACTATGAAGTGGTACCGCCGAATGTTGAGAAAGAGATTGTGGAGAAGAGAAAGTAAAATATACGGAATTGACTCAAAACATATTCGCTATGGCCAATTTTTCCACGTGTGGATAACTGCACTGGCATTAGTTTTGAATATGTTTTATAGTTGAATTACTACCCAAGGCGATTGGACCACTAGGTTCATCGCCTTTCTCTGTATAAATATTTCCGTAAAGATATGGCAGGGCCTGATAGTTTGAGAATGATT
>JAGWNR010000079.1 GCA_028871265.1 Patescibacteria group bacterium | reverse complement strand
CCACTGGCTTCGGCCTCAAAAACCTCCTCAGAGGGGGTTTTTATATTTTGTGATTTTAACATTAGTATATTTTATCACAAAATCACTTTTAAAAAAAGAAAAAAGCGACCGAACTCGTGAGAGAGCGGTCGCCGTGGAATTTTATCATCATGATGTTGTCTTGGTACTAGTGATCAATACTGGAATCATCAGCTCATCAACCGCACTAGCAAAGATTCCATTTGATGTTTCGGCTTCAGTCCGTATCCTAAGTTCAACTTTGCTTCCGACAACAATATCGTCACAAAATCGAACCAATTGAATACGTTCCACGCCGTTTTGTAGCACAATTTTTCTTATGGGCATTCTGTATGGGCCGCAATTATCTTTTATGACTTCTATGCATTCCCATTGACGACCGGCATACCATTTACAGATAAAACTGTTTAGGTATGATTTGCGGGCATTGTTACTTGGATATTTTTGACCAAACATCCAAAAGACAAAAGCTACGAGTATCATGATTGTTCCAAAAGAGGTAAAGTCCATATATTTTTTAAGTGTTCTCGCCTCAACCTATCCTTTGATACTATCGCTAGATTCAAAAAGCGTGGGTTTTATGTTGGTTGATTAGCTGTTTAAATGATAGCATAAAAACTGTTATTTTGTCAAGTATAAATTGCAAAAAGCCTTGAAATGCGGCATAATATCGCAATGAACGTCCTAGAGATCATACCTATCGCCCGGGGCACTAAAATAGAGTCGTTGTCGTATTTTACGGCTGAAAATCCGCCCCTAGGTGCCCTGGTAGAAGTGCCTGTTCGGTCTAAAACTATCCACGGCATTGTGGCTTCTGTTACACCGGCGGCAGAGCTCAAAGCTGATCTAAAAACTGCTGAGTTTTCCTTGAAAAAAATAGAAAAAGTAAAAGCCAGGCATTTCCTGTCGCCCGCTTTCATGAGTAGTGCTCGTGCCGAGGCAAACTATGCAGGAGCAACTATCGGTGCGACATTAAAAGCCATGGTACATTCTAGCATTTTTACCGAGAGCGAACGGATCAATATTCCGGAACCAGCGTCGCCTGTCATGATCGATGACACACAGAAAAAAAATGAGCACAAAGAAAAAAAAGTAAATGATGAAGTAAATGAAAAAACATCAACAAAAGTAGAGGTCACAGAAAAAGCTGTGTCATCTGCAGAAAACTCGGAATCCCCTTTTCCCTATCCTCTAAGCACTATTGCTATACGGCCGGAACTCCCTTTTGGCGGAAAAGGCATGAGTAGTCAAACACAAAAATCAAATTTGTTCGTGCACGCTATCCAAGGCGATGACGATGAACGTTACGGTGCTTATCGTTCTATGATTCGTGAGTCTTTTGCTCGCAAAAAATCACTAATATTTCTCACTCCAACCGCCGAAGAGGCTGCTTATTTATTTGGAATGTTGGAAAAAGGTATAGAAAATTATATCCATATTCTCCACGGTGATATGACGGCAAAAAATATTCGCGAGACTTGGAATAAAGCTACTACAGAAAAACATGCCGTTGTCATGGTGGCGACCGGGACATTTATGGCTTTTTCACGCGGTGACCTTGAAACTCTGATCATTGAACGGATGAGCGCTCGCGGCTGGAAAGGCCAGCGTCGGCCGTATTTAGATTTGCATCATGTGGCCGAAACCTATGGTATTCAGGCCGGTCTGGCTGTGTATATGGGCGATGTGGCTCTGCCTTTGGAAACCTCACATCGTCAAGCCACCGGACGCATCGAGCCGGGCTCACCCTGGAAAACACGCTCTATTTCATCGGCCAAAGACAGCGTTATAGATATGAAGCAATACAAAGGAGAATCTTTTCGTATCCTGTCTAGTGAAGTCGAAAACCTCATTCGTCGCACCCGTGAAGAAAACGCTCACATGGTTATCATTGCCGGCAGAAAAGGGCTCTCTCCGACGACTGTCTGCGGCGACTGCCATTCCATCGTCACCTGCAATACCTGCGGCGCACCGGTAGTTTTACATCAATCAAAACATGTCGAAGGTGAAGCGACGGATTCCACTTATTTTCTATGTCATCATTGCGGCGAACGGCGCTCGACAGAGGAATATTGCAAAACTTGCGGCTCATGGAAGTTGGGTACGGTAGGCATTGGAATCGACCTGGTCAGAAAAAAGATTGCCGATCTATTCCCAGGAATAAAAATTTTTCAGCTTGATTCTGATACCGCCTCTACACCGCGCCGGGTCCGCGATACAGTCGAAAAATTCAAATCGACGCCGGGTTCGATCCTTTTAGGTACCGAGCTGACTATTACTCATTTTCACGATCATGTTCCGTATGCGGCTGTTGTCACAATGGATTCTATTTTATCTTTGCCTGATTTTCGCATTGCGGAGCGTCTATTCTATTTTCTAATACGTCTGCGTTCTTTGACTGAAAGAGAGTTTATAATACAAACACGTCGCACCGAAGATCGAACTTTTGAATTTGCGGCAAAAGGCAATATTGCCGACTTTGTTCGCTATGCCCTGTTGGAACGACGACAGTTTGAATGGCCGCCATATTCAACATTGATCAAGCTTTCTATCGAAGGCAAACGTGACGCAATCGCCGCCGAAATGGAATCAATCAAGGGATTCTTGGCACCAGTTTCGATCGATGTTTTTCCTTCATTTACTGCCGGCCTTCGCGGTAATTCGCTGCTCCACGGATTGATACGTCTATCTCCGTCTACATGGCCAAATGACGAGCTTTTGGCTAAATTACGCTCCCTACCGCCATCCGTTTCGGTCAATGTCGATCCAGAGAGTTTGCTTTAAAAACTGGCAAAAATCCATATTTTACGTATAGTATATCCATGCAAAATACCGCAAAAAAGCATCAGGTAGACATAGTCCAGATTGGCAGTGCTGTTTTGGACAAAAAAGCCTCCATTGTTCCATTGGAGGAAATAAATTCTACTCGCATTCAAAAAATTATTGCTGACATGAAAACGGCAGTCGATAGTCAAAAGGACGGCATAGCCATCGCCGCCCCGCAGATCGGTGCATCCGTGCGTATATTTGTGGTTTCGGGCAAGGTTATGCGCGAAGTGGATGAAAAATATAAAGGCAGCGAAGACCATTTGGTATTCATCAATCCTGAAATTTTAAAACTTTCAAAAAGAACCCAGGAAATGGAAGAGGGTTGCCTATCGGTGCGTTGGAAGTATGG
>JAGWNR010000078.1 GCA_028871265.1 Patescibacteria group bacterium | reverse complement strand
GGTAATATGTCGGACATAAGGCCATATGTCCGACATAGGGCTGCAATTTGACTAAATACGGCCTATTTGCTAAGCTGTAAACTCATATGGAAAAGACCAATAAAACAATCGATGCTATGTTCAAGGCTGGTGTTCATTTCGGTTTTGCACGTTCACGTCGCCATCCCACAATCGCGCCTTATATTTTTGGCGTTAAAAACAAAGTTGAGATTTTTGACCTAGAAAAGACCGTTGATTTGCTGGATGCGGCAAAGAAATTTGCTGCTTCGGTAGGTTCTACGGGCAAACAAATAATTTTTATCGGTGGCAAATACGAAGCCCGCGCCGCTATCCGTTCAGTAGCTCAATCAATCAACATGCCGTTTGTTGATGGTCGTTGGGTTGGTGGTACTCTTACAAATTTCAAGGAAATCCGTCGCAGAATTGATAAAATGGAGAAATTAGTCGAAGAACGTGAGAAAGGCGAATTGGCAAAATATACCAAAAAGGAGCGTTTGCTGATAGATCGAGAAATTGCCAGATTAGAGCATTTGTTTTTGGGTATTGTGTCAGTCAAAGAAATGCCCAAGGCTATATTTGTAGTTGACCCAAAATCTGAACATAATGCTGTTGCTGAAGCCGTAGAATTGGGTATCCCGGTAATTGCACTAGCCGGTTCCGATTGCGACATTTCCAATATTGATTATCCTATTGTCGGTAATGACGCCGCCCAGGAAAGCATCCGTTTTGTGGCTGGCGAAATCGCCGGAGCTTATCAGGATGGTAAACTGCAAAAGCCTATAGAAAATAAGCCAATATAATACGTAAGTTTTCTTGAATCCTAAATCTTGGTTCGCAATTCTATTATTTTTTGCTATAATACCCATTGTCTTTCTCTTAATCCTTTAATCCTAAATCTACTATGTCTACTGCTATTACAACCGATCAGGTCAAGGCTCTTCGTGAAGAAACCGGAGTTTCCGTCATGCAATGCAAAAAAGCGTTAGAAGAGGCTGGCGGAGATGTTGAAAAGGCCAGGGTTATTTTGCGTAAAAAGTCAGGCGAAATTGCCGCCAAAAAGGTTGACCGAATCTTTGGTTCCGGCACAATAGCCGGTTATATTCACGTTACTGGCAAGGTCGGTTCGATGGTAGAATTATTGTCAGAGACTGATTTTGTTTCCGGTAATGACGGTTTCAAGACTCTGGCGCGCGATATTGCGATGCATGTGGCCGCCACCAATCCGAAATTCTTGAAGAAAGAAGACATCAAAGAATCCGACATGAAAGCGGCCAAGGAAGTTTTTGCCGAAGAGGTCCGGGGCAAACCGGCCGACATGCAGGCGAAAATTCTGGATGGTAAATTGGCGGCTTATTTCGGTGAAATGGTTTTGCTGGATCAACCTTTTGTCAAGGATCCAAATATTACTATTCGCGCAATGATCGAGGCAGCGGTGCAAAAATTTGGCGAAAAAATAGAAATTTCTCGTTTTGCCAGATTTGGTGTGCTGGAAAAATAATAGAACATAGAATGTCCATGTATATACTTATAACCATATTTTACCTATCTTTGGCCATCATCGTATTTATGCTCTGGTCAAAGCGAACAGAATTGGCTACCGGCAAACAATCGCTGGTATCACGTTTGGGTCAGAACAGCGATCATGTCTTTCATCGATTGCACGCAGATTTTATGGAGGTTGTATCTTACTTTAACAAACACACGTTTATCGCTTTTACTCAATGGATTGCGGCACATGTGCTATTGTGGCTGAGAACACTTTACATAAAAATATTTCATTTGGCTCATCGCAATCCACACACCAAAAAAGTCATTGATATGGTGCGTGGTGAAATTGAAATCAATACTCAGGGCGGTGCTTCATTTTTTCTGAAGAAAATTGCACCAGATACCAATCCGTACTCGACAAAACCCATTGAAAAGTAGTAGGTTAGTGATATGCCGCCTTAGCTCAGTTGGTAGAGCAACGCTTTTGTAAAGCGAAGGTCCCCAGTTCAAGTCTGGGAGGCGGCTCAGAGGAAGTTCAAAATTAAAAAATCAAAGTGAAAAATGATAAAAATATGGAAATCAAACCTGGCATCTATCGCCACTCGAAAAAGGGCACACTTTACAAAGTGCACTTTGTGGCCAAACATTCTGAGACGCTGGAGGATGCGGTCGTTTATGAAGCGATGTATGAAAATGAACTCTCCAAGTTTTGGGTTCGGCCAGCCACGATGTGGTTTGAAGAGGTTGAAATAAATGGCCAAAAAGTACCGCGCTTTGTCTGGGTCAGGGAAAAGTAAAAACGCCAGCGCGCTTCACACCGGCAAATTTTTTTGCTATAGTTGGGCTTCACAAGACCATGAGAAAAGAATTAATTATCACTGACCCGGCTGAGCGGGAATTAACCGAAAAAATCAAAAAACAGACTGATTTCAAGAGTTTGCGCATTCAGCGGCTGTTGGCTTTGCCGGACCTCACTAAAAAGGTCAATTCGCCGGTGAAAATCCTCTTTGATCGCATTTTGGCTTTGCCGCGATTCAAGGATTTTGATATCGTGCAGTTTCCAAAAATTGTCACTGTGGAGCAGGATTTTGACCTTTTAAACACGCCAAAAGACCACCCTAGCCGTCGCGAAACGGATACTTATTATGCTGACGCCAATCATGTTTTGCGCACACAGATGACCGTGATGTGGTCTTTTTATTTAAAGGACAAGGAAGTCCTGGAGCGGTTAGAGAAGCAAGGTCACGTCGCTGCACTTTCACCTGGCATTGTTTTTCGCAAGGATGAAATCGATCGAAATCATTTTCCAGCTTTTCATCAAATAGATGGGCTTTATATTTGCAAGCGTGCCGAAAAAGTTATTACGCTGGATGATCTCAAGGCTGTTCAGATTGACATGGCCAAAAGCATTTTCGGCGACAACCTAGATTACAAATTTCTGGTCGATTCATTTCCTTTCACCGACCCTTCGGTCGAAATGGACATCAAATTCAATGGCAATTGGTTGGAGGTCAATGGCGCCGGCCTGGTTCATCCGCAGGTATTGCGCAATTTTGGTCTTGATCCAGATATCTACAACGGTTGGGCGTTCGGTTTTGGCGACCGCCTGGCTATGATCAAAATGGGTATTCCTGATATTCGCATCCTCTGGTCAGAAGACCCGCGCATTACTAGCCAATTCAAGGATATTGATTCTAAATACAAGGAGGTCAGCAAAT
>JAGWNR010000077.1 GCA_028871265.1 Patescibacteria group bacterium | reverse complement strand
TCTCCATATCCTTATGCGATATATTACCAGAATTATCTAAAATTTCCTTGTCGTTTAGGATGAGAAAGTCATCAAGTTTTTTAATCCAATCCTCCATATACATAACGCGCTTTTCGACACTTTGTAATTCGGCAAAAGACAAGAATTGCTCAACCAACAGATTCAACCGCTTCAACTCCAATTCCTCCAGATAATTTTTGGCCACTTCCGCCTGTTCGCGCGTAATGATTTTACCTTTCCAATTTGTCAGTCCCAAATTAGCCTTTGTACCATCGATCCGCTTGGAAACAATTTCCGCAGCCGTCAAACCTGTGATGGCATAATGAAATTTATTCTGCACCGTAGCAAAAAATTTCTTGGCATAATCCAGTTTCGGATTGTAATCCGCGCTCGTGGCAAAGACATCTCTGACTTTTTGGTAAAAATTCGCTTCCGAAGTGCGAATCTTCCTAATACGTTCCTCCCATTCTTCAAAATACGTTTTGTGCACCCTACCCTTTGCCAAACGCTCATCGTCCATAACAAAGCCTTTGATTATGTATTCCTTGAGTTTTTGTGTCGCCCAGATACGAAATTGAGTACCACGTAGAGAATTGACCCTGTAGGCCAAAGAAATGATAGCATCTAGATTATAGAGTTGTATATTTCTTTTTACGGCTCTATTTCCCTCTTTTTGAACTACTAAGTAATCTTTAGTAGTTGACTCCTCTCTTAATTCACCGCTTTCGTATATGTTTTTCAAGTGAAAAATGACATTCTCAAGAGTGCAGTCAAGAAGCTCTGACATCTGCTTCTGAGACAGCCAAACAGTATCATCCTCGAGCCGGACATCGATTTTCGTCTGTCCGTCCTCGGCATTATAAATAATGATTTTGTTGTTTTTTTCTTCCATCACCACATAATTTTATCATGCGGTCGCACTTGTCATGACAGAATTTTTTGAAATAAAAGTTATTATCTTGTGGAAAAACCCGAGAATTAATTTTCACCTCTTACACAATATCCTTCAAGCGATCGCGATACTTTACATAGATGAATGACACCGCGAGAGCGATGACACCGAAAGCGATGAATGAAACAATGCGATATATCTGACCCAGATTCCAAACATCAATGACAACCTTGCATGCAGTGATGATAAACAGTATCAGTCCAATGCGACGAATGACGGCGTATTTCTTTGCAAAACCTATGACCGTCAGTAGTGCCGCGTACAATGCCCAAGCGATAGACACAGTCGTCGTGGCGTTTTGGTTTGGACCAAGGCTGAATGTCGATACCGGCAAACCAGCTTGCAAACTATAGTACGCATCGATCTGATTGGTCAGAGCATAAACTGTTAGAACATTGGCAATGATGACAAATGCCGATATACCACGAATTCTAATATCGTACGAAACACTTCCATAACGGTAATAGACAAAGGCGATAGCATACGCAACGGCGATAGCTAAACACAACATGACGAATGGGCCGTTAAAGAATATGACGTATCCAACCGGCGCGGTATAAGTGAATACATATTGAAATAGTTTAAGTAAGGCCAGTATGTATACCACAACACCCATGACTTGATATCCCCTACTCGAGGACTTCGACGCGACTATATATAGAACCAGCGCCTCGATCAGCCACCATGCCGAAACCCACGACCCGGAAAATTCAATAGCTATAGCGGCTGTCAAAAATGCCACTGACAGTCCTGGCAAGAAAATGTTAAGCGTTCGATCTTCTGGGTTTTCTTTGTACGCGACCAGGGCAATGGCACCATAAAGCACCGCGGTCAAGGCAAAGCCAAGGCTGAGGAAATCTTTGTATTGCGCATCCAGGAGAGAGAAACACGCAGCGGCAAAGCTGACAGCCGTCACCGCCAAGAGTATATAATCAATCTCCTCGGCCTTGCGCTTTTCCATAATGAGACGAATAACCGATGCGGCGGTAAAGATAATAAATTGGAGCAGGATGAAGAAAAGCGTCGGCACCAGTAATGTGTCGTTATACGATGTCATTAACCACGAACCGAAATGCAACCAGGTACCCGCTAGACCGATGAGAACCAGCGGTGCCCATTTCTTGTAAACCAAAATACCCAGCACTCCTCCGTTCAAAATTGTGAGATAGGTAAAGGTAATCGTTGGACCGACCAGACTGACCCCCACCAGAGCCGGCGCTAAATAACCGCCAACAATAGCGATAATAGAAAGCGTTTGGGTAGCTTCGATAATACTTATAACAACGCCGATTACCGTAACTATAATCATGCCCATAAATGTCGTCATTGGGTCAATCAATTGATACAGAGCATAGGCAGAATAGACCGACAAATATAGCACTGCCAAACCACCGCCCATGAGCAGGTCAGAGTAACCCAGATATTTCTTGCGTAGCCACAAACCAATACCCACAAGGACTGCGCCCACCAATATGCCTATCATCACTCTGCCTGATGGGCCGACCCAATTGTTATCAAAAGCATATTTGAGGAAGAAGGCTACACCGATTATGACCGCGCCAATACCAATTCTACCTATAATCCTGCCAGACATTTCTTCACTCGATATATCTGGCTTTACCGTAGAGACTGGTTGAGCAGGAGTGACTATGGTCTGATCAGTCATTGATACAGGAGCCGGAGCAGTTGAGGTATTAATTGTGGCTGATGTAGCTTGTGTCTGAGAATTTTTTACTACTTTATCTCCGTCTTTTATCAATTTTTCCAATCTATTTATCTTGCCACCATGATAGAAGAACATAATAACGATAATGATGAAAAATAGGTAATCCATGAAAGTGTTAAGTGATTAAATATAAAAAAACTCTTCGAAAACTTGCTTGTACAAACCAATGATGCGTTTGGCCTCGTGTTGGGAAAGTTTGAAATCGGAACCCTCGTGAGCGATCTGATTGCGCACTTTGTGCGCTTCCCATGCCTGGTCGAGCGTGTTGAAATCGGCTTTGGTGGCGGCCATTAATTGCTCGCCGACGCCGGCGCCTGGATATTGCATTTTGGTCAAAAGCTCGGCCAGGATACTGTCGGCGTCGATAATAGCTTGACGCCAATCGCTAGCATTCGGTGAATCGACGTGCAACATCACCGTCTGCCATTTTTTCGCCATCGCCGGGTCGCCTTGGGCACTATCGTCATAGGCCATTTCGACTTTTATATCATATAATTTCTCTTCTTGTTTGCGGATATGTTTAATACCTTCAACCGATGCCACA
>JAGWNR010000001.1 GCA_028871265.1 Patescibacteria group bacterium | reverse complement strand
CTGTTTTCTTCACTCTATTTTATCTTTGCCAATATACGGCACCAACACTTTCGGAATGCGGATCGAGCCGTCCGCCTCTTGAAAGTTTTCCAAAATTGCCACATGTATCCTACCTAGAGCGATGGCTGTGGCATCATTCATGTGAACCGGCTCAATCTTGCCGTCATTTCGTCTAACCCGCGTGTTCAATCGTCGCGATTGAAAACTGGCTGTCAAATCGGCACTATGTGTCTCTCGGTATTTATTTTGGCCCGGCATCCAAGTTTCAATATCGATCTGTCGATAATCGGGAAAACCCATATCGCCAGTACAGACCATGACTACTTGATATGGCAAACCTAGATCTTGCAAAATACTCTCTTGGATTGCAACCAAAAAATCTTGCTCTTGCATTGAATTCTCCGGCAGACAGAACGTTTCCATCTCCAATTTGTCGAACTGATGTTGGCGTATAATGCCTTTGATATCTTTTCCATGAGAACCGGCTTCTCGACGAAAAGCGGATGAATAACCTACATATCGTATAGGCAAATTTTTCTCTTCGATTATTGAATCCATGTGGATCGGACCCAGCGTATGCTCGGCACTTCCAACCAGCATGAGATCGTCATCAGGAAACATATAATGTTCTTCCGGCGTCAAAAAACGCGCCATTCTGTTCTGCACGGCCGGTTTAACAAAAACCGGCGGCAAAACTGGTATAAAAGGTGTCATTGGGATTTCTACATTGGCTGCCTTGGCGATTTTTTCCAGCTCTCCCGCATTGGTTAGTTTTTTTAAGCAATGTTGAATCAAAGCAAACTGTAGCATAGCCAAATCGCCTTTTATGTACGAAAACCTAGAACCGGTTATTTTGGCCGCTGTTTCAGTATCAATAATTCCTAGATTCGTACCCAGCTCCAGATGGTCTTTTGGCGCAAAGGAAAACACCGGCTTTTCACCCCATGTCCGAATAACTTTATTTTGATTTTCGTCTTCTCCGACAGGTGTGTCCGGCGAATGAATATTGGGAATTTTCATCATTAAGGCCAAAAATTCCTTGTCGACTGCGGTACTTTCGGATTGAATTTTTTCAACTTCTTTTTTTAGGTCGCTACCGGCGATGACGTCACGTTTTTTGGCCGCTTCGTTACGTTGTCGATTCACTTCATCAATTTTTTGTGACAAGGTTTTTTTCTTGTCATGCAAATGGAACAGGATGTCCAGATTAATATCCCGTTTCTTATTCTTGATCGCCGCTGCCACAATGTCTTTGTTTTCTCTGATAAATTTAATGTCAAGCATGGTAGTTTTTTCAGGTCCGACCTATACACAGGTCAGACCTCATATGCCAAGGTCTGACCTCATTTTAGGAATTTTTTAATATTTTTTTATACGGATTTTAACCCGCTTCAGTATAATTTGCCGATAACAAGCCCAGTATAGCAAATACTGGTGATTTTGAACATGTGTAAATAACCGGTTAATAAATAGTTGTGCAGACTTTAAAAAAATAATTTATAAATCAATGAAAATAAAAAGCGATAATGATATTTTTGCAATTGACTCAAAACAATGGCCAACCCTTCTACATCAATTGCCGTATGCGCACCGGCTAGAGAGTTTGTATTGTCTAGGTATTCCGCCGCCGGTTGACGGGATTTATTTGACCGTTGTCGGCTCACGCCAACCCACCGACTACGGACGCGATTGCGTTTTCAAATTAATAGAAGGCCTAGCAAACTATCCTATTACTATTGTCTCTGGGCTGGCACACGGGATTGACGGACTAGCCCACGAAGCAGCCTTGAAGGTCGGCCTCAAAACTTTGGCTTTTCCTGGTTCGGGTTTGGCACGCCACATTATATATCCGGCGGCACATTTGAACTTGGCAGATCGGATTATCGACGCCGGCGGTTGTTTACTGTCGGAATGGGGTAAATACCAAGAAGGCACCGATTGGTCGTTCCCCCGGCGCAATCGTTTGATGGCCGGTATTTCCAAAGTCACTGTCATTATAGAAGGCCGTCTAAAATCCGGCTCGCTCATCACTACCACGCTAGCCCATGATTTTAATCGCACTGTTATGGCCGTGCCAGGCCCAATCAACAGTCCGTTTTCTGCCGGTCCAAATATGCTCATAAAAACACCGACGGCCATACCAGTGACTTCATCTGACGACATTTTGGTCGAGCTGGGTTTCGAACCACGTCCCATCGGAGAGATGATTTCGCCGGAACGCATTGCCGCTCTGGATCCTACTTCACAAAAAATTATGCGGTTGCTCCTCTCCGGTCAAACAAACAAAGACCGCCTCTGTCGCGAGCTTGATATTCCGATTCACGAGCTCAATCCTCTCCTTTCATTTCTCGAAATCGATGGCATGGTCAAATCCAGCGGCAATATGGTGAGACGATTGGGGTGAAAAAATAATGTATGAATAAAGCTCATATAAATATTCTGAAAAAAGTTAGGCAATATTCATCTATGCCGGATGGTGCATGGATCGATAAACCTGACGAGCGAATTTCTGTGGGTGATTTTTATATTACCAATCGCGTGATTAAACACTTCGTAGAGTCAAGAAAACGACAAAATGCCGATCCTGAACTTTTGGTAAATCATTTATTTGATGCAGTCTTAAATCCAGATTATGTGATTGAAAACCCAAGTCACTCCGGCCAAGTGCTTATAGGCAAAATGATATCAGGAGAGCACAAGGCCATTGCTTTGCCTATTGACATAGACGGAAGAATTAAATCAGTATTTTTTCAACAAGAAAGCTATTGTGTTAGATTAAAAAACCAAATGATCGCTCTTGGAGGGGCGGCGCATCCCTCATCGTTCCTACCACCCGAAAGCGGTAGCTTGGCAGCGAGCCTTTCTGCTCTTCAAAAGCGGTCGCTTGGTTCTTTGACTAGTGATAATTCTATCAATCTCAAAAATCAAAGTCAAGGAAAATCTTGCAAAAATTCCATCATTATGTGAGAGTAATGATCGCTCCGGACACGGAGCAGGAAGGGTGTCAGCCGGCATGTGCGCAATAGCTATGTCGGATCCATGCCACAGTCGCGTAGAGCTGAAAACGTTCGAAACGACAGAACATGGGCAATTGCCTTCTGCGAGCGCTGGCGGATCTCTATTCGTCAGCGCTTTTTACTTTTTAAATATTTTCATGCACAGCAAAATTTGCAAAAAGATAAAGGCTCGTGCAATACTTACCACAATTAAATGAAATTAGTCATCGTCGAATCGCCATCAAAAGCCAAAACAATCGGGAAATATCTCGGTGATGGTTTTACAGTGCTGGCCTCCGTCGGTCACGTGCGAGATTTGCCAAAATCAAATAAAAAGGCAATCGATATTGAGGGCGGCTTTATTCCCCACTATGAAATTACGCCGAAAAAAGAACATGTTATCGATGAAATTCGTCGTGCCGCCGTCAAGGCCGATGAAATCCTCCTGGCTACCGACCCCGACCGCGAAGGCGAGGCTATTGCTTGGCATTTGAAAGAACTTTTGACCGACAAAAAAATCGGCGGCAATATTGACAATAAAAAAATCAAACGCATTACCTACCATGAAATCACTCGCGAAGCCGTTGAGGAAGCCATTGCTCATCCTCGTGAAATTGATGAACATCTCCGCGAGGCACAGGAAGCTCGGCGTGTTCTGGATCGTCTGGTCGGCTACGATCTATCCGGTGTCATTTGGAAAAAGGTCCGCTACGGCCTTTCAGCCGGTCGTGTTCAGTCACCGGCTCTGCGCATTATTATGGAACGTGAACGCGAGATCCGCGTCTTTAAACCCGAAGATTTTTGGACAATTTCCGGCCTTTTCAAGACAGAATATGACAAAGACTTAACGCTGACCTGCGTCGAGGAACCGCGTGATAAAAACAAAGTTGAACACGTCCTAGCTGCTGCAAAAACCGGCTCCTGGCATGTAGTCGATATAGAAGAGAGCGAGCAAAAACGCAGTCCGCGTGCGCCGTTTATTACTTCGACTTTACAACAAACTGCTTCCACACGATTTGGCTTTACCCCATCGCGAACAATGGGCATCGCCCAAAAACTGTATGAAGCCGGCCACATCACCTATATGCGCACCGATTCGACCACACTTTCAAAAAATGCGCTCGGTCAAATCGCCGGTGCTATAGAAAAAAATTATGGCAAGGAGTACCTACAATTCCGTACTTATTCCGCAAAATCAAAAAATGCCCAGGAGGCTCACGAGGCAATTCGACCGACTACCTTGACCAAAATGTCCGCCGGCACCACTGACGAGCAGAAAAAACTTTATCGCCTCATTTGGGCGCGCACCATAGCCTCGCAAATGGCCGACGCCAAATTGGCCAAGACAAAAATTGTGGCGAATATAGAAAGCAAAACCATCCCCGACTTCGTCGCCAATGGCTCACGCGTCATTTTTGATGGTTGGCTAAAGGCCGACCCAGAATCCGCTGGCGAAGACATCGCTTTACCTGCTGTCAACAAAGACGAAGGTTTGAAACTCATCACTATAGATTCCGAGGCCAAACAAACACAACCACCCGGTCGATATACCGAAGCAGGTCTCATCAAAGAGCTCGAAAAGCGTGACATCGGCCGTCCTTCAACTTATGCCACCATTACTCGCACCATCGAAGACCGCGGCTATGTCGAAAAAGAAAATAAAAGCCTTAAACCCACTGATACCGGCGACGTGGTTTCTACTTTCCTTGAAACACAATTCCCTACATACATAAGCGACACTTTTACCGCTGAAATGGAAGACAAATTGGATGCCATTGCCGAAGGCAACGCCGAATACACCAAAACACTCTCTGATTTTTACAAGCCATTTTCAAAAGAAGTCAAAGCCAAGGACAAACTGGACAAAGCGACAACCCTGGGCCAAGCCGATCCAAAATTTAAATGTCCAAAATGTGGCACAACCATGGTCATCAAGCTTGGCCGCGGCGGCAAATTCTTGTCCTGTTCGCGCTATCCCGATTGCGACGGTGCGCTAACCATGGAAGGTCATGAAATAAAAAAAGACGAACCGATAGGCACTGATCCGGCCACTGGCCTGCCGATCTTTGTGCTGTCAGGTAGATTTGGACCGTATGTACAATTGGGAGAAGAAAGGAAAAAGGAAAAAGGAAAAAGGAAAACAAAGAAAAAAGAAAATAATAATGAACCAGCCGAAGCCACAAATTCATCATTGCCGGTCAAAGCTAAAAAAGCCTCAGTTCCGAAAGGTGTTGACTTGTCCAAGATAACCGTCGCTGAAGCACTAAAATATTTGTCTTTGCCGCGTACCCTAGGCAAAGATCCAGCTACAGGAGTCGATATTGTGGCCTCTGCCGGCCGCTTTGGTCCATACGTCGTCCGCAGTGGCGATTACCGTTCGATCAAACTACCACTAAATCCTTACGATATTACCCTAGACCAAGCTCTTGCTCTACTATCTCAAGAAAAGAAAAAACGCGGTTTTGCCAAGAAGAAGGTTTGAAATCCACAATACCAATTCTCGAAGAACCGACGATATTTGACTGAATATATGTTTGTATGTTAGAATTTTTGTAGTGCTCCTTAAATCTACTTGAAAATTGATACTTATGAAATATGAAAAAATACAAGCTACTGATCGTTGATGACAATGAATCTATCCTCCAAATGCTCGAAAAATTCTTTGAGCGTTCAAATTACGAAATCCGTTTGGCACCACAAGGCTATGACGCGATCAAATGCATTAATGGTGGTTTCTCACCAGATGTAATTCTCTGTGATGTCGTCATGCCGGTGCTTGACGGAGTCGGACTTGCCAACGAGCTTGTGAAAATGGGTTCAAAAGCAAAGATCGTATTCATGTCTGGCAACCTGGGCATACACACAATCAAAGAATTAAATCAATTCACCCCACATCTACTATCCAAGCCTTTCGAAAACATGGAAAGCCTATACAAGCTCATTGAACAGGTTATGCCTAGCTGACATACACGAAATTCCGCCCACTTTTATACAAAAGCCGGGCGGTTTCCTTTTACTAAAAGCACGGTTCTTTTTTCAGTAATAGCTCTGATCTCTCAATAAATCAGAACACTTTTGCCCCCAGCGAAACTTCAGTATTCGGCCTTAGATATACAGTTTCTCCAACATCATTTGCTACACCCAGAATAAGTACTTCTGATATTTCAGGACCCATTTTCTTGGCTTGAAAATTTACAATACCAATGACTTGTTTACCAATCAAATCTTCTTTTGAATAATTTTTATACGCGCCACACGAAACTTTAGTTCCAACTTCAATACCAAAGTCAACCGTCAGACGATAAGTCGGCTTCTTCGAGAGAGAATCCTGGACATTAATGATTTTACCGACACGAATATCAAGGGCGTCAAAGGACGCAAATTGCGCTTGAGTTTTCATAAATATAAATTAATTTAAAGTACTTATTAAAGTGATACAAAGGGCTAATGCAGATATGAGAAGTGTAAAATTATGCAGCGGCTGTTTCCGCCGGCGGAGTTGCAGGTGCAGCAGCTGGAGCGACAGCCGGAGCAGCGGCTTCAGTTTTGGCTTCTTCTTTCTTGATCGGCGATTTGCGCGGCAGTTTATTTATTTTCTTGCCATCAATGACCTTTTTCTCAACCAAAAAATTGTGAACTGTGTCAGAAAGCTGGGCGCCCTGGGAGATCCAGTGTTTGATGCGAACAGTGTCGAACTGCTCTGCTTTGTTATCGCGACGAACATCATACCAACCCAAAACCTCCAGATATTTACCGGACTTTGGGCCGTTCTTTGAATCGGTCAAAACGAGCCTGAATGACGGCTCGTGTTTGCGACCAACGCGTTGCAGACGAATCTTTAACATGCGATGTATCATATCAAAGCCTTGGAAAAAAGGCAAATATCGGATATAGTATTCCCGTGAATAACCAACCTCATAAGAAGCAGCACGATAGACGCGATCGACAACCACAGATGACTTCGCCGCATACAAATACTATCGAAACCGGTAAAATTAGCACCAACCGCAAAGGGTTCGGTTTCATCAATTTTGAAGACAGCGAGCGAAGAGTTGTTTTTGAGCCGGGTAATTTGAATACTGCCCTAGCCGGTGATACGGTCGAATTTCAGGTGACCCAGAAAAACCAGGACGGTGAATTCGGTCGTGTGGTCAAAGTGATCGAACGCGGCAAAGAAAAATATGTTGGTATTGTCATGACAGACAAGGGCCATTATTTTCTCTCTCCAGACGACAAGCGAGCATATTTGGATTTCATTATTACACCGGAGAGCGCCAAAAATTTGAAGAATGATTTAAAAGTTCAAGTAAAACTCCTGCCTTGGACTGATCCACGAACCAACCCACAGGTTGAACTAATTAAAATCCTCGGTCCAAAAGGCGACAACAATGTCGAAATGGAGGCTATTGTCCTGGAAAGCGGCTTTGAAACCGGCTTCCCTGCCGATGTCGAACGCGAAGCCGCCGTGTATGAGCAATTGCCACGTGAGGAACGTCCGGGCATCACTACCGACGAAATCGCCAAACGCCGCGATATGCGCGATGTGCTCACTTTTACCATTGACCCATTTGACGCCAAAGATTTTGACGACGCAATTTCGTTTAGAAAGATTCATAACTCAAGTGCCGCTCCAGACTTGGCAACTTCCAAGTCCGGAGCGGCTAAAAATGAAAATCTTTATGAAATCGGCGTTCATATCGCCGACGTCTCGCACTATGTCCGCCCTGGCACCGCAATAAACCGTGAAGCTTTGAATCGTGCCACTTCGATCTATCTAGTCGATCGCACTATTCCAATGTTGCCGGAAGTGTTGTCGAACGAAATTTGCTCACTCATGCCCGATGTCGATCGTCTAGCTTTTTCGGCAGTCTTTACCATGAACGACCGCGGCGAAGTCCTCGACCGTTGGTTCGGCCGCACTGTCATTCATTCCGCCAAACGCTTTACCTACGAAACCGCCCAGGATTCAATCACCGGCAAATCAAAAGAATTAGCGGAGGAATTGATCAAATTGAATGACATCGCCAAAATTTTGAAAGAAAAGAAATTTGCCGCCGGCGCCATCGAATTTGAACAAGACGAAATCAAATTCAAATTAGACGAAAACGGCAAACCAATCGGTGTATATCGCAAAGAACGCTTTGATGCGCATAAATTGGTCGAGGAATACATGCTCCTAGCCAACCGTGAAGTAGCCAAATTCATCCATGACGCCATCAAGGCCAGTGGCACTCGCGACACCGGCGCGATCTATCGTATTCATGATTTGCCCGATCCGGAACGCATGACGGAGCTCGCTGATTTTGCCAAAGCTCTTGGATACACTTTGCATACAAACAAAGGAAAAGTAAAAGCCACCGACATCAAAGCGCTTTTAAAGCAAATTGAAGGCACACCGCACCAGGCCTTACTCTCGACAGCCATGATTCGCTCGATGCAAAAAGCAGTTTACTCGACCAAAAATATCGGCCATTTTGGTTTGGCCTTTGATTATTACACGCATTTTACTTCACCGATTCGCCGCTATCCGGATCTCCTGGTCCATCGCATTTTAGCCAGTCATTTGCACGGCGAACCGTTTGGTGATCGCGATATCACAGTGTTTGCAAACATTGCCGAGCATTCGACCGAGCGTGAAATAGAAGCCGCCAAAGCCGAGCGTAATTCCATCAAACTAAAGCAAGTCGAATACATGGCGGACAAGATCGGCAAAACTTTTGACGGTACCATTTCCGGCGTGTCCGAATGGGGTATTTATATCGAGGACAATGAAACCAAATCTGAAGGCATGGTCAATATTCGCAACCTAGGTGACGATTTCTGGAAGTTCGACAAAAAAACCTATTGTATGATCGGTGAACGAACCGGCACACGTTATACCCTCGGCGACGCTGTCCGTTTCAAAGTTATGAGTGCTGACACAGAAAAGAGGATGTTGGATTATGAGATAGTGGTGTGATTCCGAGATCGGATCTTGTGATATACTAATTTAAACAGTTCAAGAAAGGATTTTTATGATACCTCACGGATTAGCAAAGGTTGCAGGCCGGTTGAGAAGTAGTCGTATACGCACAAAGCAACAACAAAGTTTCTTGCCGTCGTTCGAACGACTTCTCGCCTATTCTCGCGAATATGTAAATAATCTGCCAACGAACCCGAGAAGAAAACGATCAACATAATTCAACTTCGTCCAGGCACTTTATTCCAACCGCCAAGCTTTCAAAGTTCGGCGGCTTTTTATTATGTGTAAATAAAGTTCAATTATGCAGCGTTTATAAATTTACTTCATCAAATCCATCTCCTGCGTCATCTTGAATGTGACCTTGCCACGAAGTTTTCCACCCAGACCTTTTGATTCGATCGCTGACATTGCGGCATATAAATCCAGTAATGCTTCAGGCGCTTTCTCCAGCTTGTAACGATTGAGCGAATAACCATTCTTCAAATAATCTCGCAATACACCGGTAGCCCAGATGCGAAATTGCGTGGCTTTTTTGGAATTAACTCTATAGCCGACGGCGATAATGGCGTCGAGATTATAATGATTAATTTTGTATTTCTTGCCATCGGAAGCAGTTGTAAAGAAATTCTTTACAACTGATTTTTCGTCAAGTTCGCAATCTTGGAAAATGCCTTTGAGATGCTGTCCAACATTTTGCTTGGTAGTGTCAAATAATTCAGCTATACGATCTTGCGAAGCCCAGATTATGTCTTGCTCTACGTCAGCTCGCAATTCGACATTCCCTTTCTCATTTTGATAAAAGACTATCTTGTTGTTTTCTTTCATATATTTAGAAAATTAAATTAATAATAAAAAACTAGCTTTCAAACACAAACGACATCAGTAGAGAAAAAAGTGGATGCCGTATTCAACTACGCCGCAAATGTTTTTACAAAAAAAAGAATAGCGTAAAATAATTATAGCAAAAATTTGTAATTATAATCAACAAAAAAACCCGCTGATTCGTCGAAACGAACCTGCAGGTTTGTGATTTTAATCGCTAGAGAACTTAACCCTTGCCGCCATAGTAGTAGGAATACATCCAATACGGCTTGAGGTTCATGCCCTCCGGCAAAATGTGATAGACACCTTTGGGCAAGGTCACATTCACACCCTCACTACCGGACGGCACATTCACTGTCGTGCGAACGCCGGTAGCTTCGTCTTCAACGATGAACGACGTGGCGTAATTGCCCATCTGGTCATAGACGGACACGAAAGCCGTGGTGGCCCGGGTGAACGTCGCCATAATGAGCGGCACCTTGCCGAACGTCATGCCCGTGCCGTCTTGGTAAGTCCAAAGTTGCACAGACATATTCGTGGAATCCACAAATGAGCTGAAATCGTCCGAACCTTCCAAAAGCGCTCGGACCAGCACATACGTGATCGGCACTTCAGCCGCCCCATTCCCAAGATCGTAGGCATGCTGGTCGTAGTAGATATTGTTGCCCACAAAACGATACGTTCCGAGGACAATGATACCTTGACCAGCCCAATCCGGCGGGAACGTGAAGCCTTGCAGATAATTCACAGGCAAATCCATGCTCATCCATTGACCGGATGAATTGGTATACACCAAGTGTGCAGTCACCACATTCGTCATTTGCACGAATATATTGCCAGACAAACGCATCTGAACTTGTTCGGCCCAATCCGGCAGTGTCCATTGACCCCATTGGTTCATCTGTAGGACACCGCCATTGTAGCCTTGAAACAAAACGCTGGGAAACGATTGCCCGGAAGGTGGACTTACATAGCCACGAACCAGACTTTCATTCGAGCTGTCATAGAACAAGACAGATATGCTAATCGGCGCATTGGTGCTCACAACCGGCAGACTCACATAGGAGTTAGTGACCATACCCATGATGTCTTCCAGTGTCTTCACTTTATTGGTGTAGGCAAAGAAGTAACTGGGCTGGTAACTCTGCGCCGAAGCCGAGGCCGAGAAGCTGACCAGAATGCCATTGACACTCTTGAACACTTCACTGACCAATTCAACGTGATCCGTAATGGCCGCCAGGTTTGTCACGATGAACGGCGTTGCCGAGGTGTCGGTCGCACCATTATTGTTGTTATTACCGACCGGAATCAGCGAGGTCGAAGAACTGCCACCATCACTGCCACCGGTTGTCGGAACCGAGACTTGCGCGCAGACTGTTGTCGCCAAAGCGATTAACCCGACTGCGATAATAGCCGCCAATTTCACTAACGTATTTGTTTTCATTTTCTACTTTTACCTTTCTGTTTTGTTGTTTTTTTGGTTTGTTGTTTGTTACTAACGACCAGGAGCGAATGAAAGCCCAGAGATCCGGACTTTAACTTCATTCGAATTTGTTTGCGAAACCACCGCCGGTTTTTGCACCGACGGCTGGGTATCGGGAATTTGGACGTTCGTGGCTGCAACCTGAGGCTGCGGCTGCTGAGTGTTCTTGCGGCCGGGGTTAAGTGCAACAAGCACTATCGTTGCCGTAATGCAGATAACAACCAAGACAATACTGCTTTTTTTCATAGGTTTTTCTTTCGTTCATCCTTTACACAACCAACACGCCATCTACAACAGGTAGAAAGCTCTCTATGCGATTGGAAAAGAACAATTTTGGCTTTGTTGAGCCTTTCCGTATATAATAGCACCAAATTGACTTTATGTCAATACCCTTGTTTAAATATGTTTAGGTCTATCCTGGGCATATCATATACATGAAAAAACCCGCGCAAAACGCGGGGTGTTGGTTACAAACTGATCACAATGATACTAACGATTTACAAAAAGTGCGGGCGACGAACCTGGTCTGCGCCTGAGGGGATTTTCCCTTTTGTTGAAAGCAAGACGATCCTTGCTCTTGCTTTGTTGGCTATTCTGCGTTTCACTTGACCGAAATGATGAATTCATTCGGCCCAGTCCGACGGGTGCTAGTTTGATCAGTTTTGCCATATACAGGAGGTGCTTCAGTGTTTTCAACGAACTAACGACTATTTTATAATACTCTCTTTTTATTTTTTGCCAAGCCAATCGGGGCATAAAAAAGTCGCGTCTTTGAAACGCGACTATGATTTTCGTAAACCGGTCAATTGATAGAGAGCTCACTGACTTTCCTTAATCAATTAAAAACCGGTTAAAAAAATCTATCCTGTTGTGCTAGGTGACACCTCGTACAATTAATAGAGCGATCAATGCCGCCCTTTAATCAATCGCTGACCGAAAAATTAACTGTCACTATCCAGACCAGGAAATTGCTTCCTCAATTCTTCTTCATCTTCTCCGACGTCAACTGTTGGTTGACTTGCTTCAGCGGTCACTGGCATCTCGCTCGGTGAGAGCAGAATTATCTGTTTTTCACCTGCAAGGTGTTTTAAATCTACTGGCATACGATTCCTTTTGTTTTGTTGTTTGGTTTGTACTAATTCGCCTCAATTCCCTACCGCAAAGACAGTGGGACAAGCGAACGGGCTCCATTTGGAGCCCGTTGTGATAATCAATTTCTGCGAGAGAGATTCATTACCATGACCGACTCCAAATGCCCTTGCCATAGACGGCGAGGGAGCGCTTGGTAAAGACGGAAATGGTAATGCTGACTTTATTCATGTGCTCATAATATTAAGGCTATTTTTTTAATAAAGCAAGTGGATAAGTACAAGGTCTGACCTCTGTCTAGTACAAGGTCTGACCTTGTACAATTAAAAAACCGCCGAATCACTAGTGGACCGGCGGGATTTTATGAATAAAGGAAAATTAACTTGTCACAAGGTCAGGTGACCCTCATGAGTGACAGGATGATCGCGTTCAAAGCGTAAAAGACAGCTAGGAAATTCCTTGAGCAGGTGCAAAGAATCCTCTGAAGGAAAAACTTTAACATGGCCGGGATTGGCTGACGATTTTTCAAAAGAAAAAGCCATGGCAGCAGCTTCAGCTCCAGATCGAAGCTTAATATTTGTTTTCGGGATTGATTCAATCGGCACTTCATGACCCTTCATCATGCCAGAATTAAGCTCGGCCAAAAGGGCTACAAAACACTCCTCTTCGCCATCACCGACAATCGCTATGATCATAAATATCCTTTCGTTTTTGGTTTAAGTTAAGAACAAAACGTTCAAGTGAAAAGAGTATCATCGCGTCATGTAATGGTCAAGTTGAAAAAGTCAATCCCCACTTTTGGTCGCTGTGGTTCCATGGTTTTTACTTTTTCCTAATTATAACCTTCTTCACCGCGGCCAAAATATCCTTTTCACCCATGCCGTAAAGCTCGATCAATTCCTCTGGCGTACCGCTCTGTCCAAACTGATCGCGCACACCAATGAACTCGATCGGCACCGGCACACTGCGCGCCAAACATTCGGCAACAGCAGAACCCATACCGCCGGCAATTTGGTGTTCCTCGACAGTGACAATAGCGCCGGCTTCGTGAGCCAGTTTTGTCACGGCCATTTCATCAAGCGGTTTTATTGTTGAAAGGTTAAGGACAACTACCGGAGTTCCTTGGTCAGAAAGTTTTTTTGCTGCAATGAGAGCCTTGTACAAGAGCGCGCCGGTCGCGATGATGCCGACATACGGCTTTTTGCCGCTGGTGCGAAAATATTCCTCGGCCTTACCAATTTGAAAAGGCGTTTCAGCGGTAGTAATAACCGGCGTTGCTTCGCGAGCCAGGCGAATATAGGTCGGTTCTTTGGTTCGCGCCGCGGCGATGGTGGCCTTTTTTGCCTCTATGGCATCGCAAGGCGAAATGACTACCATCCGCGGAATGACGCGAGTAATGGCGATGTCCTCTATGGCCTGATGAGTACCACCATCCGGACCGACAGAAACGCCCGCATGCGAACCGGCGATTTTGACCGGCACATTGTTATAAGCAATCGTCGTTCGGATCTGCTCCCAATTTCGGCCGGGACTAAACATAGCGTATGAACTTATAAAAGGAATTTTGCCCAGATGCGCCATGCCGCTGGCCACCGTCGCCAAATTTTGCTCCGCCACGCCGATCTCGACGAAACGATCAGGATATTTATTTTTAAAGAGGTGCATTTGCGTCGATTCAGTCAAATCCGCGCAAAGCCCGACGATATTTTTATCATTATCTGCCGCCATGACGAGCCCCTCGCCAAAACCGCGGCGAATAGGAATTTGCTCGACATCCGCCGAGAAAATTTTTGGATTGAGTTTTAGGAGAGGATTTTGCATACAAAAAGTATACCACGTATTCCCTATGAGTTTTTGCACAGTAAATCGCGGAGACTTACGAATGCAAGAAGACGACCAGAGCACCCGCGACCAAAATCACGCCTTCAATTCGGCGGATCAAAAACACTCTATTCATCTTTGGATAATTTGTCGGATAACCGTAGCTTTCGTGTTTGTTGAAAATGAGGACAATACCAAGTATAAAAGCCGTATAAACCAACCACATAAACCATTGACCAAACACTTGACCGGTAGCGATAACATAAATCGCCAGAACCAGAAATGTGAGTTTGAGGATGATTTCGATGATTTTCATGTTTTTTACAAGGTTAGACCTCTGTTTTTGTACAAGGTCAGACCTTGTATTTTATTGATGCTCGCTTTTAATCTTGCCCCCAAGCGTCCGCAGCTCGTGCAGTGCCGCGCGGGCAATTTCGATTTCGGCGGGAGTGGTCGGCGGCTTACCATGCCATTCATATTGACGTTCGAATTCGGGGATGCCTTTTGAAGGAATAGTGTGAGCGATAATGACTGAAGGTCGGCCTGATATTGATTTCGCCTGCAGATAAGCTTGATCTATCGCGCGAAAATCGTGACCGGAGACTTCTTGAACATGCCAGTTGAAATGCAGCCATTTCTCCGGCAGAGGCTCCAGTGGCATGACATTTTCGGTAAAACCATCGATCTGAATATTGTTTCGGTCCAAAATGACAATGAGATTTTGCAATTTTTCCTTGCCGGCCAAAGCGATCGCTTCCCAAGAATTTCCTTCATCCAATTCCCCATCGGACATGAGGCAAACGACGGTACGACTGCCGGCAACACCATTATCCATCCTATCGGCGATGGCCATACCGACGGCTTGTGAAAGTCCGCTTCCCAACGGACCCGATGAAGTCTCTAGTATTGGTAGCCAATCTCGGTGCGGATGACCTTGCAGACGACTGCCTAGTTTTCGTAGGGTCATGAGCTCTTTGACCGAAAAATAACCGGCGTGTGCAAGTGTGGCATATAGTACCGGACAAATATGACCGTTGGAAAGGACGACGAGGTCGCGATATGGCCAGGCAGGATTTTTGGGGTCATGTTTGAGCGCGTGAAAATATAAATAAGTAAAAACATCGGCCATGTCCAGTGGTCCAGCGGTATGACCAGATTTCGCCTCGATCAACATGTCGATAATCGAGCGACGAATATCTAGTGCCTTTTTTTCAAGAAATTTTATTTTGTCATCAGTGAGGAACATGTGTATTTATTGTAGCACAAGAAAAAAGCCGCGTATTACGCGGCGTGTGAGTTACTATGTCCGACATAGTACCCTATGTCCGACATCGTTACATCGTTAATGAAGGTATGGCCTATGTTTTCTGACCCGACCGAATACCGGCCGTTTGACGCCACCGGTGCGTTGTTCGGAACGAATTTTACAATCTAGACGACCCTCAAGAACACATTCGCAAGTGCATTTGGCGATAGCGCCGAGACACTCGTCGTGCCGGCCTTCTTGGCATTGTTTGCATTTCATATCTGGATCCAGAATGCGGCCAATTATTATTTTTGTCAATCAAACCAGTGTTAGTAGTTTACTTTTCCAACCAATTTTTCCATTTTTCGATAAAAAATTTGGCGAAGGACAATCAGTATGACCTCTGACTTCACAGTGGCCAATAATGTTTTCTTTTTTAATCAAAGGATAATGTTCGCGGATAATTTTGGCGGCGCCTTCGAGCTGAATATCCGCCGGATCTTTATCTTCAAATTCATCATCGAATACAATCGCAACGCTCCGACAATTCACATCCCAATTCCCTGCTTGCCAACCAATCTCATAATCTTCCAGTAGTCGCTCGGCATTGCCGTCAACACGCACAATCCAATGATATGGCCAAAAAACTTGCCGGCCGTCGCGAAGATGATTGGACCAAATCGGACGATTCTTAATAGCAGCGTCCTCACGATATTTTGGTGCGGCAAATTCAACGGCATACAGTCGCACAAGATCGATAGCTGAAAGTCGCTCCTTGGTCAGACCTGGTTGCAAACTAGTGTGATGAACAACAATCGTATCGATTGGTTTTCGTTCAGCATCAAAATCCTTACCGGTCGTACCGAGAGCAATGGTTTCCTTTCCCAGTTCAGCTTCAAAGAAATCATAAATGCGTTCTTTTTCCAGTTCATACGCCGCACGATCTTTGTCATGCAGCTCTTTCATCGCTTTCATCAAAGCGGGCACTTCAAAATACCAATGCGGATCGGTGATTTTTTCTTTCCATTTATTTGGGGCAAAAACATTCATCTCTAATTGATGTTTATTTATATACTTTATAAATACTTCTAGCTATGATAATATCGTTACCAGACTAAACAATCAACGAAAGTATATTTATGATATTTGTAACACCTGAATTTGTTGAAAGTGAACTTCGGAAGAATAAAGTCCAACATGTCCTATGGAAACATGGCAAAAAACGTGTTGCTCCGGGATTTACAGTCGCGGATTATATAAAAATTGGCGAGTTCTTTGTGAATGCTGGTGATTATCCAAAGAGAGAAAAACTAGTATAAGAATCTCTTCCGTTTCTCAAACAGCAAGGAGTCTCCTTGCTGTTTTACATATTCTCAAACTCACGAATCGCCTCGGCCACATTATCACTCTCGAAAATTGCCGAGCCTACGATGAGACGGTCTGCGCCGACATCACGCAAAAGTGGTGCGGTTTCCAGATTGACGCCACCATCGATTTGGATGGCAAGTTCAAAATATTTCTTCTTTACCTCCTTTATCCTTGAGACGACTTTATCGTCGAACGCTTGGCCTTGGAAACCCACGTTGTCTATACCCATAAGCTGGATATATTTTATGGTGCAATCGGCTATCTTATCTTTGTATCGCTCGAGAATATCTAGAGGTGTATCAATGTTGAGCGCAAGTCCTATATCGACTTTACCTAAAAGTTTTTCAATCGCAACGTTGATGTCACCTTTTGATTCTGTGTGAAGGACAATACGTGACGCGCCGGCCGAAACATAATCTAAAACGACGTCTTCTGGTTTATTGACCATCAGGTCAAATTCGTATTCAATATCCTCCCAAAAAGGCAGGCCTCTGTCTTCTTTTGTAATCGCTTCAAAGTTCAAGTCATGCTTTTTATATGGCCAGCTCGCAGTCGGCGTGAACTGGCCATCGCAAATGTCGATCTGGACCAATGGAACTAAACCTTTGACACATTCAAGGTGCGCCGACAAGTCGGCAAAGTCACGCGGCAAAATGGCGGGGATTATTTGCATGATTAAACATTCTTTAATCTAGTGTTGAATGCAGACATACTACCTTGAAGCGCGTCAATTCTACTATTCATATCACTTTGCAAAACATCTAGGCGATTCTCAATTTTTTCAAATCTTTTTTCAACCTTACTCTCGAAAATATCAAATCTGTGTTCAAATTTATCAAGACTTTTTTGGAGAAAATTAGATTTTTCATCTAGTCTAAAAATAGTTTCTTTGGTGTTACCCAAAAGCAAAAGAGAGAGAAAATTACCAATTTTTTCTGTAATTGTTATTTTTTCAGTAAGCATAATAGTAAATCAAGTTAAGATAATCAATTATAAATTTTTGAGCAGAGAAAATCAAGGGAAAACTTTTGTTTTTCTATTCAACTGCATCAATTTCTTCGATTCTTCGTGCGTGGCGCTCTTCGCCAGAAAACGGCGTTGAAATCCACAATTTGACCGCAGCAATCATTTCATCTTTTGTGACAAAATGCGCACCAATAGAGAGGACGTTGGCATCATTATGCTCGCGTGATAGACGAACAATATCAAGTGAACCACCATACCAGACAGTGGCACGAACGCCGGGAAAACGGTTCGCAACCATGGCTTCACCCTGTCCAGACATACCAAAAATGATGGCGCGAGTATTTTCTGGATCGTTCAAGACGCGCATGGCGGCTGGCACCATGTATTTCGGATAGTCATCATCTGGTTCTAAAATATGCGCACCCAAATCTTCCACGTCAAAACCTTCTCCTATCAAATATGATAGGATTTCGCCCTTACGCTCGAACCCGGCATGGTCGCTGGCAACTACAATTTTCATTACTCCCCCATTATATCAAGCATATCCTCTAGTACGTCAATACGTCGCGAGGCATGATCCAGATCGCCGACAGTGGCATGATCACGTTCAATTTCGTCAAAACGTTGATCTATATGCTGTAAACGGTCGTAAATAGCTCGGATATCGTGAATAATTAGGTCGTTGTTGTGTTGTTCTATTATGGACATGACAATTTTTATTTAAGTCTGTAAAGTCCTGGACATTACAAACTATTTTTTATAATGCGCTTAT
>JAGWNR010000076.1 GCA_028871265.1 Patescibacteria group bacterium | reverse complement strand
TAGCGAGAATCGAACAGCGGAGCTATATCGAGCTAGCAAGCGAGATAGCGAGCTAGTGGCCAGCCCGAGCCGAGCGACGGCGAGGTGAGAGGCGAGGCCGATTCTCCCTACCCTCACCAAGTTTCAAGTTAATCTCTGGTAGTTTTAAACATTGATTTGTATATCTAAGGTAGAACTAGAGAATTATTGTCTGTTAAATCAAATAAAAGACACTATTAACACCACAGTGAATAACTGACTTTTAAAAAATGGCTTAAAATCGTGATTTTTGTAGTGAAACTGTGGATAAGTCTGTGGATTGTGTTTATAAAGGACAAAAAATATGGCTTAAAATCGTAAAGTACATGTCCTTTATGGATTTTGGCGAGGGTCACATTTTAATATTTTTCATAACTTCTTAATACTGTTTGAGATATACTTTACTCATGAACACCAGAGAAAAGGGGAATCTGACAGAAACCATCGCTTGCGATTTTCTGTCATCACAAGGATACACAATCATAGAACGCAACTACCTGCGTAGGTGGGGCGAGCTTGATGTTGTTGCGAAAAAGGACAATGCTTTGCACTTTATCGAGGTTAAAAGTGACTTCAGGGTGCACCAAAATGACGGATATAGAGCCGAGGAACAAGTTCACGCCCTTAAACAACGCAGATTGCGCCGTGTTATATCAACCTATTTGGTCGAGAGAAAATATGGTCTTGATCATCCTTTCGTCTTTGATCTAATCATTGTCAGTTTTGGAAAACAGGGAAGTAACATAGAAAAATTTAATATTGAAATGCAGGAAAATATCATTATTTGAACGGTTCAATTTGTGTGCTATGATGGCTTCGCACCGGGGCGTGGTGTAACGGCTAACATGCCTCTTTTGGGAAGAGGTGACTCCGGGTTCGAATCCCGGCGCCCCGACACGAATGAATCAATTTTAGTTAGCCGAAGTTTTGAAAAATATGCGGGATTAGTTAAATGGTATAACGACAGTTTTCCAAACTGTAGTCGGGAGTCCGATTCTCCCATCCCGCACAAGGCTCTATTGTTAGACCGGCGTTCTAGAAACCAAAGACTACAGCTCTCTCAGCTCGGTATTGCCATTATTATCAATAGTTATATAAGTACAAGGATTAGCACAAAAAGAACCGGAATTTAAAAATTTTATGCCATTTTTTTCTGAAAAATACGGCATGTGCGTATGGGAACAAATGACAATGTCTCCTTGGTATTTCTGGGCAGTGTTTCTAGCCAAACGCTCTTGGCGACCGGAAACACGTAGTAATCGCTTGCTCATTTTCTTTAAAACCATTGAAGCGCGTTGTTTTTGTCCGCCAAGTTCCTGGATAGTATAATAAGTTGCCGTTACAATTCTTGTGAGCAACGGAAAATGCTTTATATAAATATCAAATTCATGCCCATGCATACACAGTATGTCTCTATTACCGACCTTGAAAAGATATTCATGACGTAACTCCAACCCCATCTTCTTTGCCAGACTATCAAGCTTTCGACCGTGATTGCCTTCAATTAAAATAACCCTGTGATTTTTTGCCAAATCAGTTAGTGTCGACATAATCTGCCAATCTATCTTTTCAAGTCTTTCAATATCATTAGAATCAAACAAATCACCGTTAATTACAAGCGTCTTGAATTTGGTGCTTTGCAAAAGTGATACAAATTTTTCACCCCTAGAAACCTTTGACCCCAGATGAATATCGCTTACAACAAGAGTATTACATTCTATCGCGTGGCTCATAGTCTACGTATTATACATAAAATCAGCAAAAAAACCGCTTTATGACGGTTTTTTTGCATCCCAAAGGGAAAAAGGATTTATTTGACTGCGTCCTTGAGTGCTTTGGCGGCGCGGAACTTTGGAACCTTCATGGCGGCAACCTTGATTGCTTCACCAGTGCGAGGATTACGAGCCTCACGGGCGGCGCGCATTTTGACTGAAAAGATGCCGAGTCCGGCAATCGAAACCTCTTCACCCTTCTTGAGCGATCCAATAATAGCATTGAGGGCCGCTTCAACAGCCTGCTCTGCCTGGACCTTTGTGCCACCCAAAACTGCGTGGACCGCTTCGACAATTCCTTGTTTATTCATTGTATTTGCCTTTTATTATGCTTGTAAAATTTGCCATTTCCAACGCCGAGACGATGGATATTGACCTGGGGATTATTATATAACGACCAATTGCCAACGCAATAGAGCCAAAATTAGACAATAGTTTTTTAAAAAAGGCTAATTGTGGAAAACTATTATGATTTTTCCACACAGAGAGTATAATGAATGCATGTCTTTAAATACTTTTGGCTCTTCACCAGAACATCTAGGTCAATCACGTTTTATTACCACTATAGTCGGGCTCATTGCTTTGGTTTTCGTTTTAGCCGCATTATTTATATATTTACAAAATAGACAAAATCATATAGTTATTCCGCGGACCGGAACACTCAGCGCAGGACAAAAAGCCGCTTTGATCAAGGAAATGCAAGCGGTGGTGGCAAATCAGCCGGTTTTGTCAGCTCAGGAAAAAATTGCACTGGCCAACGAAATGCAAACTGTAGTAAAAAACCAACCGACTTTATCGGCGGACCAAAAGGCGACACTAATCCAACAAATGAACGCGACATTACAAACAGAGTAATTTAATTATCATGAATATCAAAAAATTAGCCTCATCGATTGTTATAATTGTAGTAGCGGTTATGGCTGGTTTGGGAATTCAATACGTCTTGGCTGATTGGTCACCGGCCCCGGGAACACCTCCCGCTTGCCCAAGCGGTTCTCCGGGTTGTGATGCGCCGATTAATGTCAGCGGTTCACCCCAAGCAAAAGTCGGCTATCTGTCACTGGGTACTTCAACCTTACCAACAATTGCTGCTTATGTAGAAGGTAATCTTTTTGCTACTTCTATCGGCACAAATATGTTTACATACTCTGACGGCAATCAACATGCCGGTTATGTCCTGCAATCATCAAACGGTAATGGATTAGCAAAATGGGTCTCCACCAGCACGTTGGGCATTGGAGGTGGTACGGCGGGGGTTACGCGCATTGTCGCAGGAAATAACATAACAATAACTTCGACTGGTCCAAATGGTACTGGTATCGTAACCATAAGCGCATCCTCCGGATCAAGTAGTACCGGAACTGGTGGTTCATCTGGCACCACGGTAGTTGGCGGATATACAATTGCGAATCCTGCAGGTTATGGTGCTTACAGTAATGTATGGGGATACGGCTAGTGTAGCGCGGGTTCAAATGGAAGTCAGCAATGCACATGCACACATAATAGTACTGCCCAAGTTTATAGCGAAACCACGACGGGAAATGGTTTTGTAACAAGTTACACATACCAATGTGTTCAATAATACTAAAATCAC
>JAGWNR010000075.1 GCA_028871265.1 Patescibacteria group bacterium | reverse complement strand
TTCGATCATAACAGTGTCACCGTGCATAAAAGCTTTGGCCAAGGCTTCGGCAAATCTACGACTATCACGAACCAAAACTACGCCATTGGATGATCCACCTGAAACAGGCTTTACAACATAAGGTGGTGCAAATTTGCTGTGTGCCAAATGATAAATATGCGCGACGGCATCCTCACCATTCGTCAGGGCTTCTTCTAAAGGCGCGCGTTCGACCACAATGTGTGCGGGAACTTTCAAACCGGATTCGCGTAAGCGATCCTTGGCCAAAACCTTATTCATAGTAATCGCCGAAACCAGTGAACCGGAACCGGTAAATGGAATATTGTGGGTTTCCAATAAATGCTGAAGCTTGCCATCTTCACCATAATTTCCGTGTAAAGCATTAAAGACCACGTCAACTTTGCGCAAAGCCTGATGTGGCTCATGAACTAGACCATTAATATGCCACAGGCCTTCCTTGGAAATTACAATATCTACCGGCTCATAGCGCTCATTATCCAAAACATTTAATACCGCCGAACCTGTTTGCAGTGAAATTTCATATTCACTACTGGGTCCACCGCGGATAACGCCGACACGAGGTTTGTACATACTACCATTGTATCATATGTTACAAGGTCAGACCTCGGTAATACATAGGTCAGACCTCTGTATTACTTCAAAAAGCTCCTTTTCCGCAGGTTTTTGTGATAAGAAATGGCAAACCTGTGTGCTTCGGCATTAGCCAAAATAATGACACGTTTATATTTCGCTAAAATTGTCGGGTCACCTTTGGTTAATGATTCGTCGGTAATAATTCCTCTGGCTTTATGTTTGTCATCTTTGACCAGAGCAACCACCGGAATATTTGTCTTTAATTCCGCCAAAACTTGTTTAGCAATATTTAATTGAATTTGACCTCCGTCAACAACGATCAAAGAAGGATGCGGCCATTCAGGATGACCAAATCGACGCAGTAGTATTTCGCGCAAGGCCGCTGCATCATCATTTCGCTCATGTGAGATTTTGAATTTTCGATATTCGCTTTTGGCCGCTTCGCCATCGACCACCACCGTCATAACACCGACGACATTTTGTCCGGAGAGATGAGCGACATCGTATGCTTCAATTCGATAACCTGATAGAGAACCGCCGTAACTATTAACATTTTCATTTTTGATCAAGGCAATATCTCCGATGTGTTCCAGAGCATACATTATTCGTTTAGACTTTTCGGCCAACTCGAATTCATGATGTTTGGCATGACTCATCATCTCTCTCTGGAGATCTTTGATAAGAATTTTTTTCTTGCCTTCGAGGAAGAGGGTCAAATGTCGAATAATGCGGATATATTCCTGGCGAGGCAAACCCAAGCCGGGCGCCAAACCAATCGAGGCGTAAAAAGCGCGATGCTTTGGATCAAACGATTTTTCATCTAAATATGGAAAAATGCGACGAATAATTTTGAGTGCATCACGCAATAGACCACCGGCTGGATATGGTCCAAAGATTTTTTTAAAATTATATACTTCAGTTTTTTTCTGTAAATTCCGACCACGAATCATTATTAAGCGCGGCCATTCTTCATCGGTAATGGCCACATAATTCCAACTCTTGTCGTCTTTTTCATCAACATTATATTTGGGCTGAAATTTTTTGATCAAATTTGCTTCCAAAATAATCGCCTCCAAAACCGAATCAGACTTTTCAAAAGTGATAGTCCTGGACTTGGTAACCATGTCAACAATGCGCGGACCGCGCGTCTCGATTAAATCCTTTGCAAAATAACTCTTGACTCGATTTTTAATAGAAGTGGCCCGACCAATGTATAGAGTCCGATTTTTGGAATCTTTGAAAAAATACACACCTGGCGAATCTGGTAATTTTAATCGATTTAAAATTTGACTTTTCATGAGCATGGGTCTACTTTGACCCTTTTATTTTCTTCTTCAATTTTTTCTTTAAATATTGTCCGGTAAAGCTTTTTTCATTATGAGCCACGTCTTCGGGGGTACCTTTGGCGATTATTTGACCCCCGTTTTCACCGCCTCCCGGACCAATATCGATTATGTAATCGGCACATTTAATTAGATCTAAATTGTGTTCGATAACAACCACGGTATTTCCTTTGTTAACCAAAGATTGCAGAATTTCAATCAATTTTTTGACGTCTTCGTAGTGGAGACCGACAGTTGGCTCATCTAGCAAATAGATGGTTTTTTGCAAGTGAGTTCTATATAGCTCGGCAGAAATTTTGACACGCTGGGCTTCACCGCCCGACAGAGTGGTCGCAGACTGACCCAGAGTCAAATAGCCTAGGCCGACTTCGTCCAGAGTACGCAACCGATCGGACACAGCCGGAATATCATCAAAAAAAGTAACGGCTTCTTCTACGGTCATTTGCAATATTTCATGAATATTTTTACCCTTATAATCTATTTCAAGCGTTTCCTTCATAAAACGCTTTCCGCCGCAAACATCACATGGCACATAAACCGTCGGCAAAAAATGCATCTCGACGGCAATTTCTCCGTTACCTTCACAGGCCTCGCAACGTCCGCCGGGACGATTGAAAGAGAAACGCCCTGGACCCCAACCTCGCGCTCGCGCTTCCGACGTGGCGGCAAACATATCACGTATGTGTGTCCAAGCACCGGTATATGTAGCAGGATTTGAACGCGGCGTGCGACCGATCGGCGATTGATCAATCAAAATTGAGCGACCTAAATATTCCGATCCGGAAAAAGAAACGGCATTATAAACTTGAGCCGAACGCAAACGTCGATCCAATCTGGCCTCTAGATTTTTGTGCAAAATCTCATACATGAACGAAGATTTTCCTGAACCGGAAACGCCGGTGATGACATTGAAAACGCCCAGCGGAACATCGGCATTCAAATTCTTTATATTGAATATCGAACCGCCTCGAATCATTATTTTACCTTTTGGCTCTCGGCGTTTTCCAGGTATTTCGACTTCTTTTTCACCTCGTAAATATGCCAACGTCAGTGACCCTGATTCATTATTTTTTGCCGTCAACAAATCTTCAACCCATCCGGAAACGACGACTTTGCCGCCATGAACACCGGCGCCTGGACCGATATCGACAATATAATCAGATGCATACATAGTGTCTTCGTCGTGTTCGACCACTAGAATAGTGTTGCCCAAATCGCGCAAATCGAGGAGGGTTTTTATTAGGCGGTCATTGTCGCGCTGATGGAGACCAATGGTCGGCTCGTCCAGAACATAGAGCGCTCCGACCAAACCGGAACCCAGCTGTGAGGCCAATCTGATACGTTGGGCCTCGCCACCGGAGAGCGTGTTAGCCTTGCGATCCAGAGTTAAATATTCAATGCCGACATTAATCATAAAAGACAGCCTCGAAGAAATCTCTTTTAAAACCA
>JAGWNR010000074.1 GCA_028871265.1 Patescibacteria group bacterium | reverse complement strand
ACCCAAACATCGACAAAAATGAGGAGAAGGATAAACATCAAAATAACCGGCGACAAAGCAACAATGATTTGCACTATTATTCCCCATCCAGGAATCGATAATAGATATTGGTAAGCAGAGTGGAAAAATTCTGTAAAAGACATACCAGAATTATACCATACGAGGTCTGACCTTGTACTACATAGGTCTGACCTTGTACTAAAAAAGCCCTTTATAGGGCAATTTTAGTGCTAGATACAATCTGGCAACCTATTCCATCGGCACATCCTTGGGTTGGACACTGGCAATGAGCTCAGACTTTGGAGAACCGGCGTAACCCGTACCGGCCGGAATGAGACGGCCAATAATGACATTTTCCATGAGACCCTTCAAATCGTCTTCGGCGCCACGAACGGCATTACCAATAAGGACGCGAGTAGTGTGCTGGAATGACGCAGCCGATAGGAATGACTTGCGAGACAGCGACACCTCGGTAATACCCAGAGCAATCGGTCTGGCCTTGGCAACAGCGCCACCGGCAGACTTGGTTCTCTTGTTCTCTTCGGCCAATTGAATTTCATCGACAATCAAACCTTCGGATAACTGCGTATCGCCGGCATCCTCAATTCGGAGTCGCGAAAACATTTGTTTTACTATGACTTCGATGTGTTTGCGACTATCGGTTTCACCCTGGAGTTCATAAATCTTGCCAATTTCGCTGATGACATATTCCTTGGCGCGCTCCGGTCCGGCATGTTCAAAAACATCGTCGATATCGGCCGAACCATCTGTCATTAGCTGACCTTTGGCGACACGATCACCGACCTTGACCAGAGGTGTGCGGCGGTAATGGAAAGCATATTCAATCGCTTCGGTTTTTGCTGCACCGGATTTAGACTTGCCTTTCGGTTTGACTACATGCTCAAGGTCGGGGATAACGACAATAACTTTTTCTTTGTTGCTTTCTTTTATTTCAGAGACCACGCCGTCAACACCGGCAACTGCAGCCGGATTCTTTGGACTGCGTTTCTCGAATATTTCTTCGACACGCGGCAAACCTCTGGTGATATCACCTCCTTGGGATGCGGCACCACCTTGGTGGAAAGTACGCATGGTCAGCTGTGTACCGGGTTCACCGATGGCTTGGGCGGCTACGGTACCGACAGCTTCACCTAGAGCAACCATTTCATTTTTGCCCAGATCCAGACCATAACATTGTGCACAAACGCCGCGGCTAGTCTTGCACGATAGTGGCGAACGAACGTGGACGGATGTGACACCGGCGGCTTCGACTTTTTGCGCTTCCAGTTTGGAGAGCAAATGACCTTTTTTGAACATGACTGTGCCATCAGACAATACGATGTCTTCGGCAATGACACGACCGCGAATATTTTTGGAGAGAGGAATTTCAATACCTGATGCGGTAGCTTTGGTAATGGTTATGTGACTATCGGTGCCACAATCATCCTCGGAAACCATCACATCCTGGGCAACCACGAAAAGCTTGCGGGTGAGATAACCGGCCTTGGCGGTGTTTAGAGCGGTATCAGTGAGACCTTTTCTGGCGCCATGAGTAGTAATGAAATATTCAATCGGCGTTAGACCTTCCTTGGAACAGGACAAGATTGGAAACTCGATAGTTTCGCCGGAGGTCGAAGAAATGAGACCTTTCATACCGGCCATCTGCACCAGCTGAGCGGTTGAACCGCGAGCCTTTGAAGTGACCATATCATAAACAGAGCCTTGTTTATCTAGCGACAGCGGGATCAACTTTTCGACTTCATTTTTGGCGCGATGCCAGATTTCAATATTTTTTCGAATACGCTCTTCTTCGGTGAGCAGGCCTTCTTCATACTGTTTGCCGACCATGTCCGATTGAACCTTGGCTTTATCTATAATATCGCTTTTACCGGCCGGAATGACAATGTCGTCGATGCCCCAGGTTGTTCCGGAATATGTGGCATAGGTAAAGCCGAATTTTTTGATCCGATCCAAGATTGCGGGAATTTCAGCAATACCATGGGTAGTGATGAGGTCATCGATGGCCCCAGCTAAACGATTGCGATCGACCTCTTTGTTAATAAAGGGATAATCCGAAGGCAACATTTCGTTAAAGAGAATCCTGCCGACTGTCGTTTCGAACAATTTGCCGCCAAACTCGGCGTATTTCGGCGTATTTTCCGGCAAAACCTTTATCTTTGATCGGAAATCAACCAAACCATAATCACGCGCCATGATGGCCGCCGAAGGACTTTCAAAGATTTTACCTTCGCCTTTACCACCTTCAACCGTTTTGGTAATCCAAAAACAACCCAAAACAATATCCAGCAGTTTGGAAACAATGGTCGGATCACCGTTGCCAGGCTTAAGAATATTTTTATCCGAGGCCATAATTTCACGGGCTTCGGTCTGTGCCTCAACACCCAGCGGCACATGGACAGCCATTTGGTCGCCGTCAAAGTCGGCGTTGAAGGCGGTACAAACCAACGGGTGCACTTGGATAGCGTTGCCTTCGATCAAAACTGGACGGAAAGCTTGGATACCTAGACGGTGCAGAGTCGGTGCACGGTTCAAGAGCACGTATTTGCCCTGGATGACTTCTTCCAAAATTTCCCAAACTTCCTTGGCCTGATCATCGATCAATCTTCCGGCGCCGCGAATGTTAAAGGCCAGCTCACGCTTTAATAGACCGGAAATGACAAATGGCCGGAAAAGCTCCAACGCCATGTGTTTCGGCAAACCACACTGGTCCAAATGCAATTCCGGACCGACCACAATAACCGATCGGCCTGAATAGTCGACGCGCTTGCCCAAGAGATTTTGACGGAAAAGTCCGCGTTTCGATTTGATATTTTCGGAAAGCGATTTCAGGGCATGTTTTTGAGCAAAAGCAGACTGCGCCTGCGAAGCGGATCCATGACGAATCGAACTATCGATGAGAGCATCAACAGCCTCTTGGAGAATACGCTTTTCATTGCGCAAAATGACATCTGGCGCCTGAATTTCCTTGAGCTTTTGCAAACGATTGTTGCGGTTGATAACACGGCGATATAGATCGTTGACGTCGGACGTGGCAAAACGGCCACCTTCCAGAGCAACCATTGGACGCAGCGCCGGCGGGATAACCGGAATTTTGGTCAAGAACATCCATTCCGGACGCTGACCGGTTTTAATCATTGATTTCACCAGCGATAGTCGACGCGACAATTTTTCTCTTTCGAGCGAACCGGCATTATCCAGTTCCGTTTCCAAATTCGACTTGAGCTTCTTCAAATCGGTTGTTTTCAATATATTGTAGATTGCTTCGGCACCTATACCGGCTTCGAAAATTGAACCGTATTTGGCGGAAAATTTGTGGTACGTAGCTTCATCCATAACCAAACCTTCAACCAGAGATTCCAATTCATTTCTGGCGGTAACGAACAATTCCTTCA
>JAGWNR010000073.1 GCA_028871265.1 Patescibacteria group bacterium | reverse complement strand
ATTCACGCCAGCAATAACCAAGTCCATAAAATTTCCCTCCGGGCTATCAGTAATACCCGGCTGGGAGACAGAAAAAAGTTCAACATCATGCTTTTTCATGATTGCCTTGATCTGCATATGATCAAGAGCATTTCTGGCTAGTCGGTCGGTGTCTTGGATGAAGACGGCTCGGATCGCTTTATCATCTTGGATTCGCAGTAGCATATCTTGCAGACCGGGACGATTCATATTGGTCGCTGATCGTCCGGGGTCTTCGAAGACGCCATCATTGGCTAGTTTATATTTGTTGCTTTCCTCAATTGCTCGTTTACAGAGCTTGAGCTGAGTCGCTAGGGAATGGTGGCCGTCCTCGGCTTGTTCCTCGGTTGAGACTCGGCAGTAAATTAATGCATGTTCCATAATATTTTCATGTTAATTTTTGGTTGATAATTTTAGGCTTAGCTTTCAAACACAACATACGCTATTTCGGGGGACAAGCTAAGCTCGAGTTGCCCACAGCTCGGATTTTTCTCCAAAAACACCATTTATCACTATTTATCAGTATTTATTTCTCTAAACGTTGTAGATTATTGTAATTCGTTGTAAGTCTGCACTTTCACCGGTTTTACTGTAATGAACTGTAAATAACTGTAATTATTCCCTTGTTTACTGGTTTTTTGGTCATCGCAGGTTTTGGACTTTGCCATTTTTAGTGTTAGTTGGTGTAAGTTGGTGTGAGTAATTTTTCGCCAAAAGGTTGCCGTTACGAACTTTGATCTCGGCTATCGGGTGCTGGTTTTCTCGGCTTTGTCTTTCCGGTTTCGACCCAGCTATAAATCATCTCGGCGGTTTCGGGCGGATACTGATTCCTCGATAATCGCAGTTTGATTTCGTAAGGGATAAGCTTCCAGCGATCTTGGAATGGCAGTTGGGCGATGTCTTGATTGTCGAGACTGATATTTTCTTTCGGCTTTCCTTCGACTCTATCTAGTATCTCTTTGATCGCGGCTAGCTTCACGGCATCGTTTGAACTTCCCATAAGAGCCACGAGCATTTCATTGGCTAAGCGAAAGTTTTCCTCTCTGACTCTTGTACCGGCCTTACGGACAATCTCCATTGTTTCGGCGTGGATTTGATCCATTTCATTTTCGTAGACGCAATACGCCTTATATAACCGGCCGTCCTCTTTGAACCAATCTTTGATGGTTTGCTGGCTAAATTTCGCAGGTCTACTTTTCGGACATTTCTTATTCAGACTGTCGGCGATATTCTGATAGGAATATCCTTTATATTTCAGCTCGAACGCCAGTTTGTGGTATGCGGACAGATGTTTTATATCGGCCATAAAAAGTAGAGTTAAGTAGACTTTTTCTTTTGATTCTCGACCACAATAATGACCGGTCGTTCGGTTATCTTTTTGATGATGAAATTGGTGGCCGACAATCTGACCGCCTCATCCTTGCTGTCCAAAAGCGATATCAACGTTCTGGCCGCTTTGGTTAGATTTTTCTTGAATAATTTGTCCGCTTTTTCTCTTGGTGTTAATGATTTGCTCATATTTTTGTTTATTGGTTAAGGTTTAATAATTTATTGAAGTACGCACCTCGGCTTCGGATTTTCTCGTTCGGTTGATCCATTACGGACCGGTAAGCTTCCTCGATTCTTGCCAGTCCGTATTTCTTGAGAGACGAGAGGATAAAGGTCATATCTTTTTCTCCCAGCTCTTGGGCGATCTCCCAGCATTTCTGTTCCTCGTAAGACTTGGGATTGAATTCTCTTACGGGTCGACCACGATTCGATCGGTTGTTTTTATTTTCATTCTCGTTGTCGTTCTTGGAACTTCTGCCGAGCGAGCTTTCCGAACCGAAAGAAAACCTTTCTGCTAAAGCATTTTTATCACTTTCCAACTTCTGCTGAACGTCACTAACTTCTGTCGACACTTCTGCTGGTAATTGCGTATCAGTATCACTTTCACTTCTGCCGGACTTCTGTTTGATACGCTTCTCAAGCTCTACAAAACCACCATTGGATAAGGGATAACTGGCAATATCAACATGGAACGAACTTCTGCGACCCTGCTGTACGGCAAACCATATCCACTTCTTACGCTTCAGGTTAAGCATCAGCCGATTGATATGGTTCTTGGAATATTTTTCCTTGAAGTCTTTGGAAAGACCGGCGTAGCTTACGTGGGCCTTGCCGATTCGGGGATTAGCGTTGATCCATAGCCAGACGAGGACCGAGTATTCCTCAAAACTCAAATAGCCGTCCACAAGGGCGGTCTTGATGCTTCGGGGAAGCTTTACGTAATCATTGTTATCTATTTCGAATGGCAAATTTTCCATATTTCATATTCATTCGGCCGGCTTAATTCACGGCATCGTTATACATAAGCGATTTCAGCTCTTTGATCGCCGACACAAAATCCTTTGCGTTGACCTCGACCAAGCCGGCAAAGTATCCGCTCACGAGCTGGGGACGTTCCGATTCGTCCGAGAAGATAAAGCGGAACCGGCGCGAGTCGGCTTTGTTGATGCCAAAAAGTTGGTAGCCCTTGGCCAAGAGAAAAGCGGCCGTGTAGAAGTCGCTTGTGGCGAAATTACTGCTGTTGTCCTGTTGGTTTTTCATATTCATTTTGATTATTAATTTTCTTATTATCTTTTTGCTCGACTTCTTTAGCTTTATTTCTCTCGGCTTGCCACTGTTCAAAAATCACTTGTGAGAGCATATAAAAGCCGTCTCTGATTTCCTCGATTTGTTTATCAGAGAGGGTGGGATCATTCGCTAATTGTTTGACTCGCTCAACGCTTAACATATGCGTTTATCGTAGCGAACGACCCGCTATGCCTTAAATAGTCCGCGGATAAATTTTGGCAAACAAAAAACGCCCATTTTGTGAGCGTTTCGGAAAAGTTATTAACATTACTTGAGGACTACGAGCGTCACTTCAAGAAAATTCTGTATTCTGGATTGATGCGGTAACCACCAGTGCGACGGCCCTCAATCAATTTCTTCTCTATTTCTAGGTCGTGCTTGGCTTTAGCGTTTATTTTCATGATTGCTGAACGGACGGATGAGTCGCTTTTGGCACTGGTTGCCATGCGAATATCCGGTGTGGCTTGATATCCTTTGCCAATCAAGTATTTAACTATCTGGTGACGCGACTGCTCTTTGCCCATAGGGTAGCAATACTTGTTTTTCGGCTCACGGTATAAATCTGCCTCGGCCGACAAGTGGAGAATTGTCTGGTTTAATACTGGTTTGGTTTTGCCTTGAGAAAAATATTCAGCGAAAGAAATTGCGGCCACTTTGGCAAATGTATTTATAAAATGCTGATCATATTCGGTTAACCCTTCAAATTTGCTAGTTCGGCGTTCTAAAAGGGACCGGATACTCTTTACCTCGAGCTTGGTTTCGATGATTTCTTTCGTTAGAAGCCCGATAGCTGGTTGATTGTGTTTTATTATCTGAACGCTGTC
>JAGWNR010000072.1 GCA_028871265.1 Patescibacteria group bacterium | reverse complement strand
AAATGCTATCAGACTTTTTACTATGGCTCGTACCGCATTGGTGCCCGGCGGAATGTTCATCACCGCCAATATCAATGACAATAAGGAGCGTGAATTTATTGGCAGAGTTCTGGGTTGGAATATGATCTATCGGCCAGTCGAAGAACTTGCGGATTTGGTCAAGGCCGCCGGATTTTCGGAATCATCAATGAAAATATTTTATGAGCCATTACGAATACATGGTCTGGTTGTGGCTCGTGCCTAAAATACTCTTATGAATATATTTGCGATATCAGGATTAATAAATGGGATAGTCGCAACAACCTTTGGTCTACTTGTTATATCAAAAAATTTGAAGGAAAGATCAAATCAGGTTTATTTCTTGATGACCTTGTCACTAGCTGTTTGGTCTTTTGGTTATTGGCAATGGCAGATAACTACCGATTATTCGTTGGCGCTTTTTTGGGTTCGATTGCTATCTGTTGGATCTTTATTTATTCCAGTATTTTTCTTGCATTGGTGTACTTTGCTAATTGGAAAAAATAAAGTCAACAATGTCGTTATTATTTTGTCTTATATATTGATTGGATTTACTTTATTTTTTGTAAACAGCCCTCTTTTTATAGCTCATCTTGAACACGAATCAATTTTTCCATTATGGCCTATAGCAGGAAGAGTGTATGATATTTATTTCTCATACCAGTATTTTGGCGTAATTGTTTTTGCGATGTATTTTCTTTTCAGGAGTTACTTTTCAGAGCATAATTTGCAAAAGAGAGGTCAGATTTTATATATAATTATAGGTTCTTTATTGGGCTTTGGCGGTGGACTGACAAATTTCCCGCTTTGGTTTGATATTCAAATTTTACCTTACGGAAATTTTCTTGTCGCGGCATTCCCATTTTTCCTAGGCTATTCTGTTCTAAGATACAAGCTATTTAATGCAAAGACCATCGCCACAGAAATACTTGTGTTTTTTATCTCAATTATTCTATTGGTCGATGCGACCCTGTCGGTTTCAATTATAGAGGCTATTTTGAAAACATCGGTGTTCGCGGTGGTATCAATATTTGGTTATCTTTTAATACGAAGTGTCTACCGCGAAGTTGCTCAACGTGAAAAAATCGAAACTTTGGCCAAAAATTTGGAGGCGGCAAATGAACGATTGCGCGAATTGGATAAACAAAAAACCGAATTCATATCGTTTGCCACGCACCAGCTGCGCGCACCGCTGACGGCGATCAAGGGCTACGCCTCGCTTTTAGATGAAGGCGAATTGGGCCGGCTGCCGCCGGAGGCGGGCAAGGCGGTGAACAGGATTTATGAATCAGCTTCGACCATGGTCAATGTGGTGGAGGATTATCTGAATGTTTCGCGTATCGAGCTGGGCACGATGAAATACAATTTCCAGCCGCTGGACATGAAAACCATGGTCGAGGAAGTCATTGCCGAACTGCGGCCGAATATCGCCAAATCGCGACTGGATTTCGATTACAAACCTGCCGGCGAAGGTCCGTGGACGGTTTCCGCCGATCCGGACAAAATGAAACAAGTCATCGGCAACATCATCGACAACTCGGTCAAATATACGCCGAAAGGTTTCGTGCATGTGACGTTGGAACGCGTACATGAGACAGACGGATCGATCCCGGTAAAATTTACCGTTAGTGATTCCGGTATAGGTATTGCGCCAGAGGTCATGCCGAAACTTTTTCAGAAATTCTCTCGCGCCGAGGGTGCCAACAAACAGAATATTCATGGCACGGGCTTGGGCTTGTTTATAGTGAAAGATATTGTAAACGCGCACAAAGGAAAAGTTTGGGCCGAATCAGCAGGGGAAGGTCAGGGTTCCAAATTTATCGTTGAATTACCGGTGACGTCCTATGTCCAACATAGCTAGGTCGGATCTACGTGCACATATTTACCCAGTTATTTTGACATAAAACTTGTTCTGTGCTAGTATTTTTCAAGTTCGTTGAAATTTGAACCAAAAGAAAATATGAAAATTAATCCTATAGCAAAAACATTGAGAAAGGTGGCTCCTCGTATTGGCGCTAAAGTTATTATGGAACCGAAATGGGGCAAGGTCGGCCAAATCGTCTTTAAAAGTGGCCGTAAACGTTATTTTCGTTATGCGACGCTTGATCTAAATCATATTGGATCGTCGGACATTGCCCGCGACAAAGACTACGCCAAATTCTTTATGGATAGAATGGGCTATCCGACCATCAGAGGCAAAGCATTTTGCTCCGAAAAATGGGCGTCCCAAATCGATTCCAGTGAGAGCACGGCGGCGGCTTATCGCTTTTGTAAAAAACTCGGTTGGCCCGTTGTCGTCAAACCGAACAGTAAAAGCCAAGGTCGTTGTGTTTTTGTCGTCAGAACACGACGCGAATTCGAAAATGCATTTCGTGAAGTATCAAAAATAGACTCGATGATACTTGTCGAACAGCTGGTTAGCGGACATGATTATCGTGTAGTCGTTCTTGATGGCAGGGTGGTATCGGCCTATGAACGAATCCCATTGTCTGTTGTCGGTGACGGTCGGACATCTATATTGAATCTATTGAAACACAAGCAGAAAATGTTCAAACACACAGGCAGGGATACTGTATTAAAGTTAGATGATAGACGTATCGTGCATAAATTACGTCGACAACATTTGTCATTTTCCTCTTGTCCTAGCGATGGACAGGTGGTATATCTGCTCGATAATGCTAATCTATCGACTGGAGGTGACTCGAAAGACGTCACAAATACCATTCATCCGGCCTTTCAAAAGCTTGCTGTTGATGTTACCAGAGACATGGGTTTGCGTCTTTGTGGTGTAGATCTTATGGTAGACGGAGATATCACCAGTGCTCCTAAAAAAGGTGCCTACTGGATAATCGAGATAAATTCAGCGCCGGGTTTTGATCACTATGCATCCAGCGGTAAAACTCAAATGAGAATCATTGAGGATTTGCACCTTGAAGTGCTAAAAGCAATGGATACAGATGTGTGATCGGTATCGGTCGTAGGATTTTACACAGAAGACTCTTCGGGGTCTTCTTTTTCATTTTACAAATCTGTTATAGTAATAGTGTTATGAATTCAAAATCAATAAAAACACATTTTCGGCGTTACTACTCTGCAGTGCATTATCTGGAGTCGCTTGGCAATGTGTCTGGCAGTTACCAAAAGACTGGCTTAAAATCTTATCCTCGACCAGAGATATTTTTGGAACGCATGCAAGATTTTCTAAACAGGATCGGTAATCCTGAAGATGGTTTCAGATTCATCCACATTACGGGTACTGCCGGTAAAGGAAGCGTTGCCACATTGGTTCATAATACTCTGGTTTCAGCAGGTAAAAAATGTGGACTTTTCACTTCGCCATTTGTGACCAGTACGATTGAAAAGATACAGGTTGGCCGACTATATATAGATCCGTTGGTTTTTGCGAATATTGTTGATACATTAAAGCCACATATTGATGCTGCTATGGCCGTTGATCGTCATGGTGCGCCTTCATATTTCGAACTTTTATTAGCCATCGCTTTTTTGTATTTCAAGAAAGAAA
>JAGWNR010000071.1 GCA_028871265.1 Patescibacteria group bacterium | reverse complement strand
ATCATCTTCCCCGCCTTTATCACATGCTTCACCAAACTGTGCGAATACCCGCTCTCATTATCATACCAAGCGAGCACTTTGACCAAATTTCCGTCGACAACGCGGGTCATGGAAAGTTCGGCGATGGACGGAACGGAGGTGCCGACGATGTCGGAAGAGACCAGCGGATCTTCTGCTACTTCGAAAATACCCTGCCAACGTTCTGATTTTGCAGCTTTTCTAAGGATATTGTTGACTTCTTCAGCTGTCGTTGTTTTCTTTGAAATAAACGTAACGTCTGCGATCGAGCCGGCTGGTACTGGCACACGGAGTGAAATGCCGTCGAATTTTCCTTCAAGCTTGGTGTAGGCTTTCGTCACAGCAATAGCGGCGCCGGTTGACGTAGGCACAATGTTGAGCGCCGCGGCACGGCCTTCGCGGATGTCTTTTTTTGCTGGTCCATCAACAATCGATTGGCTGGCGGTATAGGCATGCGTCGTCGAAAGAATGGCTTTTTCAATACCAATCGCTTCATCTAAAATCGCAATCACCGGGCTGGCGCCATTTGTAGTGCATGAAGCATTTGAAGTCACCGGCGTCGTGGAAAACTTTTCTTCGTTCAAACCCATGAGAATTGTGGCGCTCTGCATAGCCGCACCAGGTTCATCTTTTGACGGAGCGGAAATTACCACCCTCTTTGCACCGGCCTTCAAATGTGCCGAGGCTTTATCAGCAGAAGTAAAAAGTCCTGTAGATTCTACAACTACGTCCACTTTCATCGCGCCCCACGGCAGAGTCGCTGGATCCTTTTCGGAAATATAGGCGACTTCCCTGCCATCCACCGTAAAAGTTTGGTCATCTTTTTTGGCGATTGTGTGCCGGTTTCTCTTGTAAACTGAATCATATTTCAAGAGATAAATAATATTGTCGATCGAACCGATATCATTTACCGCCACCACTTCCAAATCATTCGGATATTCCTGAGTAATATTAAAAAAGTTTCTGCCGATTCGACCAAAGCCATTGATTGCAACGCGAAGTTTGGACATGTGATTAAAGTTTATAATTATGAATTAAAGATTAAGCGCGACCATGAAAATGATACGAGTTTATTATACCACGGGATGCATTATTCAAGCTTGCCGGATGTTTAATGATATACTATTTGGATGGAAATGACTGATGCCGAATTAATCAGGAGTATTTTGGACGGAAAAACCGCCATGTTTTCAGTTTTGGTTGATCGATATAGTCGTGATGTGTATGGTTTTGCCTTTTATCTGACAAAAAATGAGCATGATGCCAATGATATCGCCCAAGAGTCATTTGTTAAAGTTTGGAAAAATTTAAAAAAATTTAAACCAGATCAAAAATTCAAAAGTTGGTTATTGGCAATCACACGTAATACGGCAATTGATTATATGCGCAAACGTCGACATGTGGTTTTTTCCGATTTTGACGATGAAAACGGGTCAAATTTGATTGAAGACACATTGGTAGATGAAGAACGATTGGCTGATGAAATTGCAGAAATTGCCGAATCTACAGTTCATGTAAATTCGGCAGTTAGAAAGTTACCGGATTTTTATCGGTCAGTACTAGCTTTACGCTATGACGAAGATCTTTCGTTTGAAGAAATTTCTGAGGTGCTAAAGAAGCCATTAAATACAGTCAAAAGTCAACACCGTCGAGCTCTTTTGGCATTGCGAAAAATAATTGCACCGAAAGACGGAGAAAAACCGTATCTATAACGACACAAACATGAAAAAGGAACTACCAAACACCGCTTTACATAGCATTTTTCACCAAAACGTCATTGTTCCAGATAGGTTTAATGCGGATGTTATTTCGCGTCTAAAAATTGTTATTGGCAGAACTATTTTGATGAGGAGAATATATAGTACTGCCGCAGTCGCCTTTAGCCTAATTGCTGTTGTTTTGGCCAGCCGATTGCTCATAATGGAATCCTCGACTACCGGTTTTTCTAGTTTTATTGCTCTTGCTTTTACCGATAGTGCCAGCATGCTGACTAATTGGCGTGATTTTGCTTGGACACTACTAGAATCAATACCCGCTTTTGGTCTGGCAGCTGTTTTGGGTGCCACGGCCGTTTGTATCGGTTTTTTACGATGGGCAGGAAAATCATTTGGTATAAACACATTGGGACGTTCCCAATTAGCTTTTAATTAAAATTTTATTGTTTTTAACTATCATGAAAGATATCCTTCAATCAAAAAAAATTTTGGCGATTGCATCAGTATTGGCTATACTTGCATTTATTGTCATAATTTTTGAGCTTGGTGTCATGGTCGGATATCGCAAGGCCGCTTTTGAATACAACTGGGGTAATAACTATTATCGAGTATTCGGACAAAAAAATAGCATGATTGGTATGATGGGTGATTTGGACGATTTGCCAGCGGCGCACGGCGTGATGGGAACAATCATACGTGTCCAACCACCATACGCTTTTATCGAAGGGCCGAACAACGAAGAGAAAACTATTTTCATTGGTTCATCAACCAATGTCGTGAAATACCACACATCGATTAATCCATCAAATCTGTCAGAGGGTGAATACATTGTTGTTGTTGGTTCGCCAAACGCTAGCACTTCGCAGATTGATGCGAATTTTGTCAGAGTTTTACCACCGCCACCAGGAGCCAGTTCTACTGTTAACTAGTAAAAATTAACGAACAATGAATTCTACTTTTCGAAAAATCAAGTTGCTTATCGTCGCTCACAAAATTTTGACTGTTATAGCGGTCATCATTGTTATCGGTGGAATTTATTATGTTACAAAGGCAAGGACAGCCGGAACGGTCACGCCGACATATACTCTTTCTACGGTTTCAACCGGCACCGTCATGACAACTGTGACAGGTACCGGCCAGGTTTCAGCCAATAATCAAATTGACGTTGCCGCACAGGTTGCCGGCACGATCGATGCAATCAATGTAAAGGTCGGCGATTCAGTCGGAGTAGGTCAAACGCTAGCCCACATCAATTCGCCATCGGCAATCCAAGGTCTATCGAGCGCACAGTTGTCATATGCTCAACTGGTTGAACCGGCCAAGGCGACTGACATTCAAAACGATGAGAATGCAATTACAAAAGCTTACAGTAACGCATGGAGTGATATCTCCAGTGTCTTTGTCAATTTACCAACCGTCAAAAATGGCCTAAATACTGATTTCTACAACCTGTCCGGGTATTTATCAGACGTCGGTCCCAACAATAACTTTATACACAGTAATCCTACAGCCAGTAACGGGTATATTCAGGCAACAAAAGATTACGATAGTGCACTGAAACTTTTTAACACCGCTAATTCCGATTTTCAGGCCGCAACGGCAAATTCAACACTAGTACCAGCCACTTCTACTGTAAAAAATTTGTTAAAGGAAACCCTGGACGCCACAACCGCTTTTGCTCAAACAGTAGCTGATGCAAACACATTGCTAGACTTTATTCAAAATCAGAATAATTCTTCTTCAAACCAAAGTCAGTCTACTGCCGCCTCAACAGCCGCCTCAAATCTACAGAGTTGGTCATCGACAGTCAATTCCGAGGTCTCTTCCCTTTCCAGTGATCAAAACGCAATTATATC
>JAGWNR010000070.1 GCA_028871265.1 Patescibacteria group bacterium | reverse complement strand
ATTTCCATGTTCTCTCATCATTTGGCTCAATTTTTTCTAACTTCGCTGCATTTTCATTTTTCCTGGCGTTGTCATCATTCTCCTTCAATTCTGTTTTAATTTCCTGAATTCTTTTCACTCGCACGGCTGCCGCCCGCTTTTTTTCTTCCCGGGCTTCTAGATATTCATCAGTTTTCTGTGCTTCCTCTAAAATATTTTTGCGTTCTTCCTTTGGTGCTTCTTTTATTCTTTCGGCCAAGTCTGACCTATATTGTTCAAATTTTTCCATATCAATATTATACAACAGTTTTTAATCATTTTAGCCAGGTCCGACCTAGCCTAGGTTCGACATTTATTGCTGACCGCTTGACCTTTCAGCCAGGTTTTGCTACTATGCCTCTTACCGCTCTTCGGAGCATTTTTCTTTCATTTTCATCAAATTTTATGGAAGCAACGGTATATAATCAAAAAGGAAGTGAAGCTGGCAAAATAACCCTGCCAGAAGAGGTTTTTGGTGTTCCTTGGAATGCCGATTTGGTCTATCAGGTCGTTAATGCTATGCGTTCGTCAGGTCGCGCCGGTACCGCCAATACCAAAACCCGCGGTGAGGTGCGCGGTGGTGGCAAAAAGCCTTGGCAGCAAAAAGGCCTCGGTCGCGCCAGACATGGTTCTATTCGCTCACCGATATGGGTTGGTGGAGGTGTGACGCACGGACCACGCTCTGACAAAAATTATGATCGAAAAGTAAACAAGAAAGCCAAAGTCAAAGCTCTCTCCACCATTCTTTCAAAAAAATTCCGCGACAACGAAATTCTTTTCATTGATTCGTTGACTTTGGTTGCACCGAAAACCAAAGAAGCCAAATCGGTTATTTTCGATTTGGCCAAAGTCAAAGGTTTTGAATCTCTCGCCACAAAACGCGAAAATGCCGCAGTCATTGCCATGAGCGAAAAGGGCGACAATGCAGCCAAAGGTTTCCGTAATTTCGGCAATTTCTCGATTGAGGAATACCGCAATATCAATCCTGTAATGCTGCTCAATCACAAATATTTGGTTATTACCGGCGCGGAGAAAATTTTTGGTAAAGTCGAAGACCGAAAATCAAAAGTCGAAAATACCGAGCCGAAAGTCAATAAAGTCGAAAAAATTTCAAAAGTAAAGACAGAAAAAACTGCCGCGAAAAAAGCGAAAAAAACTTCAACTAAAAAATAATTACCATGGCGCTATTTGGATCAAAAAAGAATACCGAAACCAATAAAAAAGAAGAAAAATCCATGGCTTCTGTTGCTTTGGCCGACTCGAATACTCCAACTAAATCTTTGTTAAAAGGTCAGATTGCCGATATTTTGATTCGTCCTCGTGTTACGGAAAAGTCGACACTTTTGAACGAACAGGCCAATGTGTACGCTTTTGAAGTACGTATGAATGCCACAAAGCCCATGATTGCCGGCGCGGTCAAGAATTTATACAAAGTTACGCCAGAAAAAGTGCGCATTGTCAGTTTACCGGCTAAACGCGTTTTTGTTCGCGGTAAACGCGGTCGTACCGCTGCTATCAAAAAGGCCTTGGTCTATTTGAAGAAAGGCGACAAAATCGAGTTGGTATAATTTTGAACTTTTCACTTTAAATTTTTAACTATTATGAAACACTATCCACCATACACAAAATCGCGACGACAAATGACGACCATTTCGTATGGCGATCACTTGACCGAGTCCAAGCCGTACAAACCGCTAACAGTTGGATTCAAACGCGATGTCGCCAGGAACAATCAGGGTCGCATCACTGTTCGTCATCAAGGTGGCGGTCACAAAAAAGTCTATCGTTTGATTGATTTCAAATATGACAAACGTGACATGCCGGCGGTGGTCGAAACTGTCGAATATGATCCTTTTCGCACTGGTTTTATCGGTCTCATTCGCTACACTGACGGCGAGCGCCGCTATGTGCTTTTGCCAAAGGATGTCCGGGTTGGCACAAAACTGATTGTCTCCGAAAATGCCGAAATTATCGCCGGCAATCGTTTGCCACTCCGAAATATTCCAGTCGGTTCATTTGTATACAATATTGAAATCAAGCCGAAAGGCGGCGCCAAACTGGTTCGTTCCGCCGGTTCATTTGCTCAGGTTATCGCCAACGATGCCGGTTATACGCACATCAAAATGCCTTCAACCGAAGTGCGCAAGGTCATTGACACGGCTTGGGCTTCGATTGGGGTCGTCTCCAATGATGAGAATCGTCTGGTCACTATCGGCAAGGCCGGACGTTCGCGCTGGATGGGCATTCGCCCGACCGTTCGTGGTTCGGTTATGAACCCGGTCGACCATCCGTATGGTGGCGGTGAACAGCGCACTGGTCGTGGTTTGCGCCGATTGAAAACCATGTGGGGCAAGCCGGCCGGTAAGGGCCAAAAGACCCGCACACCGAAAAAATACTCGAACGTTTTCATCGTTTCGCGTCGACAGGTCGGCAAGAAAAAGAAAGCGGAGTAACCATATAAAAAGACAAAAAATTAAAGAAAGAAAGGGTGGCACGGTAAGCAAGAATTGCTCAAAGGTCAAATCAAATTTTTTACAAAAAGAGAACATCGGCCAAAGCCGGTGTTTTTCTTTTTCGAAATAAATTTCAAACTGTCGCGTTTTTGGTATATAATAAAGGGTATGAAAAAATCACGCTTTCGCTTTCTTAAAAATAAATGGTTCTGGATTATTCTAGTTATCGTACTTATTATCGTCGGCTATTTGTACGCCAAAACACGGCCAAAGGCGGCATCTTTTCAATATTCTACCGCCGCAATTGGCAATGTTGTCGAACAGGTCAGTGTTACTGGCACCGTTTCGCCGGTTGGCAAGGCCGCATTGGCCTTTGAAAAAAGCGGTGTCATTTCGCATATTTATGTCAAGGTCGGCGATCGTGTTTCAACAGGCGACCCTATCGCTTCATTAGACAGTGCTACCGACCAAGCCGCACTGGATTCCGCAGAGGCAACCTTGGCCGACATGTCCAGCGGACTCACGCCGGAACAATATGCCGCCGACCAAGCCACGGTGACTACGGCGTCCACGACTTATGCAAACGCTCTTTTAGATGCGGTTAATGCCGTTCATAACGGCTATGTTTTAGCTCGCAGCGCCGTCGCCGACTACAGCGATAATTTCTTTACCAATCCGCAGACAGCCAATCCGACGATCAATGTTCGGACCGATTCTAGCGCCACCGCTCTGGCTATGAACAATGAACGACTGCAAATTTCTACCGTTTTGGATAATTGGCAGAATGACATGGCGTCCGCTTCAACTACCGGAGCGTCGGTTTTAGTTTCTAGAGCCCAAGGCTATTTGTCAACCATAAAAAGTTTTTTGAGTGATCTGTCCAATATAATTAATGCACTTTCGCCGGGCAACTCCGGTTTGTCACAGACCATGATAAATAATGACGTATCGACCATGAACACTGCTTTGTCAACCTTGAATCAATCGATTTCCGCAGTTTCCGGCGCCGATACCGAGCTAAAGAGTGCCGCGTCAGGTCTGTCCCAAGCACAAAATACTTTTGCGCTACAGCAGTCTGGTTCAACGCCGAATTCTGTCGCCTCACAAGCCGCCAAAGTCG
>JAGWNR010000069.1 GCA_028871265.1 Patescibacteria group bacterium | reverse complement strand
AGAGAACATGGAAATCACTCGAACAAAAAATCGATATGCCTCACGTGGCAGGCATTTCCGACGTTGTAAAAGGACAATATAAAAAAGAAGGCATCCGGGATTATAATCCGGAAATAATCAAAGACATATTATATTGCTTTCTGGAAAAAGGAATAAATAACACCAAAATTTTCACTTCAGAAAAATATGAGGCGGCTTTTCCTTATACTTCTTTCAACATTGCTCAAATAGCTCGGGAGCTGTACAAAGCTTATGGTGGACGTGAGGCCGAAGAATCCAAGTCGTCGGAGAATGATAAAACATCGACAAAAAATGAGGTGATGGATAAGAAGAAAAATATGGAGTTTCTGTTCGGTTCTTTTCAATTGGTTTCTCATGGCAATCAATTTACTTTTACCGAAGAGGTTTTGAGCCAGATATTCAAGGAATTACCCCATGATATTGAAAAAATCGAGAGAGGCGAAGAACCAAACGAACATGAAATCTATATTCTTGGATCGCCTACAACGACTACCGGAACTATGTCTACGAAATTTTTAGATGAAGTAAAAAATAATGCCTTCGAAACATATGGGGATATGTATGCCGAATTAGTCGAATCAATCATTCCAAAAAAAGAAAAAGCTAAAACCGACACGAACGTCATGTTCCACGGCATATCAATGGGTGCCAGTTTTGCCGGCCAGACCGCAAAGAAAATACTGGAAGATGGTCGTGTCACGCAATCCAGAGAAAATAGCGAGCTGCCATTTTTGCAAGTTAGAATCGACACTGCACCTGGTCATAGAAATACCCCCGGTATTGTTGGCAAACTGAAAACATTCGGTGGTTTTGCCATTTCAACTGCATATTCTTTGTCTACCGACAAATATCTACGAAACATTATTTTAAAGAATGGGAAATATATGGAACAAGTCGACCGGGTATTAGCGGAAAAAAATCTTGCAAAAAGCAACCTCACACCCGAACAGTTAAAAATGAAAAAGTCGGCAATTGGCTTGGTCGAGAATGCTTTGGCAGAAGGCGTGCCTTGGCCGGAAGGAGTAAAAGCTACGGAGGTCGTAGGCCTCCGAGATTTGCTCACCTACAGCACAAAAACCAACAAAGATGCATATGGACAGATAGCTGAAAATCCAGATTCTCTGGGCACTAATATTGTTCCCGAACAAGGTAATGAAAATATTAGAGTTCGTTCCGCTAAAATGACCCACGCCATACCTTTCACTCAAAGAGAAAATGAGCAACGTCGTATGTTTAAGGCGGTTAGAAGTCTGGAGGAATTGCACAATTCTAGGTCCGACATTGCCAATGTCCGACCTGGTACATAGAAAAACCGCCTGATTTTGTGAATCAGAGCGGCTTTTCCTGCCCGATGTCCGACATAATGCCAGATGTCCGACCTTATTTTCCGGAAATTTCTAGGAGAGTTCCTCGGCGACCCGGCACAGCACCCTCAATATAGAGAGTATTTGTCGACGGATCTATATGGACAACCTTGAGATTTTTGACCGTGATACGATCACCGCCCATGCGACCGGCCATGCGCATTTTTTTCGGTACTTTGTTGCGCAATCCGCCGCCGATAGAACCAGGCTCACGCTCGCTGTGCTTTTGACCGTGCGTACGTGGGCCGCCGTGGAAACCATGGCGCTTGACCACGCCTTGGAAACCCTTGCCTTTGGAAATACCCGAGACCTCGACGACATCGCCCTCTTTGAATTGACCGAGCTCGACTTTGTCGCCAGCTTTGAACGCTGTGGTATCGCCGATGCGAAATTCTTTTAGAGCGGTAAACGTACCCAGATCTTTCCAAGCGCCTTTTTGAGCTTTGTGTATGCGACTGACATTACGAGTTCCGGAACCAATTTGGATTGCAGTATAGCCGTCAGAATCAGTATTTTTCACTTGCGTAATCGTATTAGGCGTCGCCAAAATAGCCGTGGCCGGATGAACAATGCCGTCTTTGTCGAAAATCTGCGTCATATTCAGTTTTGTTCCAAGAATGAATTTCATAGTCTTTTACATCATCTTTACATCAATGTTCACGCCAGACGGCAGACTCAAATTCTGTAGTGCGTCAATGACTTTCGGATTTGGGTTAATTATATCGACTAAACGTTTGTGAACACGCATTTCAAACTGTTCACGAGCATTTTTGTGGACAAACGACGAACGATTGACTGTGTATTTCTTGATCTCTGTCGGCAGTGGTACTGGACCAAAAAATTCGGCATCATAGCGGGCGGCTGTATCCATGATCTGTTTTAGACTGGCATCGAGAATTTTGTGCTCATAAGCACGCACACGAATGCGTAGTTTTGGTAGTTCGCCTGGAATAGCCGCTTTTTTTGCGCGCGGAGCAACCTTCTTGGCTTCAGGATCTTTTTTAATTGTTTCTTTGGGCATGATTTTTAAAGGAAAAAGCAAAATGGAAAAAGGAAAATTTTCCTTTTTGCTTATTCCTTATTCCTTTTATTTTGTGATTTTCGTCACGACTCCGGCACCGACGGTTTTGCCACCTTCACGGACAGCAAAGCGTAGTTTTTCTTCCAAAGCAACCGGGGCGACCAGTTTGACCTTGAAAGTAACCGTATCGCCAGGCATGACCATTTCTACCTTTTCTGGCAATGTAACCTCACCGGTAACGTCTGTGGTGCGAATATAGAATTGCGGCTTGTAACCGGTAAAGAACGGCGTGTGACGACCACCCTCTTCTTTCTTCAAAACATAGATTTCAGCTTCAAATTCAGTGTGAGGTTTGACGGAACCAGTTTTGGCCAAAACCATACCACGGGTAACGTCGTCCTTGCCGGTACCGCGTAGAAGCAATCCAGCGTTATCGCCGGCAATGCCTTCCTTGAGCGATTTATTGAACATTTCAATACCGGTGATTGTGGTCTTTGCGGTGTCTTTAAAGCCGATGATTTCGACTTCTTCGCCGACAGTAATCTTGCCGCGTTCGATACGACCAGTAACGACAGTACCACGACCTTCAATCGAGAAAATGTCTTCGATCGGCATGAGGAACGGCTTGTCAGTTTCACGGACCGGTTCAGGGATATAGGTATCCAGAGCAGTCATGAGCTCATCGATTTTCTTGGACCATTCAGCATCACCGGCTAGAGCATTAGACGCTGAACCACGAATAACCGGAACGTCTTTGCCATCAAAACCATTTTTGGTCAAAAGTTCGCGGACTTCCTCCTCGACCAGATCAATGAGATCTTTTTCAGGAACCAAGTCACATTTATTTAAGAAAACGATAATCTTTGGCACGCCGACCTGGCGGGCCAAAAGGACGTGTTCGCGAGTCTGTGGCATAACACCATCAGTTGCAGAGACGACCAGGATGGCACCGTCCATCTGGGCGGCGCCGGTAATCATGTTTTTAATATAGTCGGCGTGTCCCGGACAGTCTACGTGCGCATAGTGGCGCTTATCGCTTTCGTATTCAACGTGCGCGGTGTTAATGGTAATACCGCGGGCTTTTTCTTCCGGGGCATTGTCAATGCTGTCGTAGGCGCGAGCCTTGGCTCCGCCGGTTTTGGCGAGCACCGTAGTAATAGCGGCGGTCAATGTGGTTTTACCGTGGTCGACGTGACCAATGGTACCGACGTTGACGTGCAC
>JAGWNR010000068.1 GCA_028871265.1 Patescibacteria group bacterium | reverse complement strand
AATTGGAATCCGAGGAGAGAAATCTCATGGGGGAAGTTCGTTCGCTGGAGGCTAGGCTTGAAGTGATCAGTGGCCGGTTGCGAGAGATTAATCAAGCAAAGGCTGACCAAGGTGAAAGGGAAAACAAAATCGCTGGCCTCCTGGACAGTCCTCGTTACAAAGAGCTTTTGGCTCGTCATAAGGAATATGAAGAGTATCGCAAGCTTTTGCTTGGCGAAGCATCATAATTTTCTATGTTAAAAGACACTCACGTCGCGCGACTCCGGTTGCGCGATTTTTTCTTTGTAAATCCTTGACAAATTTATCAAAATGTGTAGTATATAGAAAGATTTAGTTAACAAATTTGGTCGTTGAAAACTTAAAATGAAAGGAAAATTATGAGTGATTTATTACCCAGCAGAGATTATTCTGTTGCTGAATGCCTTGATTGTTTCAAGAAATGCGGCGGTAAACTTGACACCCTGGCACAATTTACCAAGGCGCCCAGAAATACGGTTTGCAGATGGAATAACGACAGGCTTCCCTTAGGGGAGACCATGCTACGACTGCAGCATTTCTTCTCGGTGGTGGATTACAGTGTGGACGTATTCAAAAATATGGATCCTGCACTGATCAAGTTGGGTCGCTGTATCGCATTTGATCTTGTTTCAACCGACGATGTTGTTCGTGAGACAGGATTTAAGGATGCAAAAAACTTACTTGCATGTTTGCGTGGCGCAGCTGGCATTTCTCAGGCAAAGCTCGAAATAATTAAAGGCATATGTGTCAAAAACCACTTTTTGCTTTTAAACGCTGTCGCCGCTTTCCAGGTAAAGTATCACCTTGGGTCAAGTGGTAAACCACACAGTGACTTGATTGCCGACTTTGCCAAAGCATGCGAACAAGTTCGTCTGTTTGGCAATCAATTGCTCGACGGACCGATCGAAGGCCGCATTGAAATGCGGAAAAAGATGGGTCAGGGCAGTAACGAACCACCACTTCATCTGACGTGGGAGGTTTTGAACAAACTCCTCAAGGAGCCATTCGTGAAATTACAGTAAACAACAATTCAACCAAAAAACAAACAAAGAAAGGAATTAGTTATGGAAAAATCTAACGGCATACCGGTGAAATTGCACCAAGGGAAAGCGTTGACGTCAAAGGTATCACAAAAGATCAACGCCTTTCGGCGGTGGATCTAGAGGGTTTGTGCAATGACATTGCATTGGCCTTTGGCGAAAAGATTCGCGAGAAGCAGATCAAGATTACTGTGAGCATCACTGATGCAAAAGGCAAGGAATCTTCGGCGAAAGTCGAGGCTCCTGAATTTTCCGGTGAATCTATCGGACGGATCGATTTTCCCGAAGGAGAAGTCAAGGAGGCGGGCAAAGTCGTGTTCGACCTATACATCGCTCGGATTGGTCGTGGTGGTCGCAAGGGCAACATAGCTTTCGGCACACTGGATAATCCGTCGCGCATTACCACAAAGCAATTTGTGACATGCACTTCACACCTCCTTAAACCAGAGGTGGCCAAGGCACTGATTTCCGGCCTGTTTGAGGGACGGATTCTGTGTCAGAACGTAGTTCTCCATGCTGATCGCACTCGGTTCGAGGACAACGACGCGCTGTTTGCGCTATGTGAAGTTCTCGAGCATTGGTGGAAGCTGGATGGGCATAAATTAATCAAGCAGATCGAGGACGCTACGGATGACGTGCGCTTCCAGGAGATCGGCAACCAAGCCATGAAGTTCGGTGAATTGCTTTTGAAGCAGCCGACCTTCAGCGGAGTCTTTGCTGGAATCAAGTTTGGCACGATCGGCAAAGGTCATGCTGATATTGATCCAGAAAAGATCATTGGACCTGAAGATGTCAAATCGCTGGCCAGTGGTGGCGGTGGTCCGGACAAACCGAAAAAAAGTGGTGACAAGGGAAATGATGGTGATACCACTACTCCCAAGAAAGAACACATAAAACATGTTCCAGGTGTGACTTCTGGTCCGAAAGGCCGTGTTCGCACCGAAGTAAAGGGGAGTTCGACGGGCTTACGCTTCTCGCATGTGGAAATGGAAGACTTTCGCATTCCGTTCACTTACGAGGCAAAATCCGGTTTGCTAGCCTTTAACATGCGCCATCAAAATTGGGGCATGTGCTGTGCAGATGACACTTTTTTGCGCAAATATCACATTGCGGTGATTACTACTGCTCTGTCTCTTGAATTGTTCAAGGGGCAGAAAGACAGTATTGATCCGCAGGTGGAAAAATATGCGCACGAAATGCTCACCCACACGGTCTTTGGTATTGTAAACGGCGAAGCTGTTGCAACCAAGGACAAAAAGGACTGAAAAGTCCAGACAATCACACGCCGCAGACATACGTTTGCGGCGTTTTTTCATATATAAAAAACCAGCAGATTTTTAGGTCTGCCGGTTATGATTTTGTGCAAATAGTCGAAAGTTAGTTGTTATGTAAATGGCCGTTTTTTGCCAGTTCGGCATTCGAATATTGCTTGTCGTTGGTCACATTGCGGATGATTCCTATGAATGGCGGCAACTCAAGCTCTGGAGTCCTGTCGGTTCTCTCTGCTTCCAACAGAACCAACCCCTGATGATTTGCTTGGAACAGGTCGACTTCAAAAAACTGCTCCCGCCAAAAGAAGCATATCCTGCGCTTCTTGATCGTCGTCATGTTCGGGTTTCGGAGCGTTAGAAGAGACTCATATTCGCGTTTGGTTAGCATCTTTTCTTGCTCCACCCTCACACCCGGGCTGATGTCGTGCTTTACAGTGTAGTAGTATGAGGTGCTTTCACCATCTGTTCGTGCACGCACGCGATGTTCTTTGGTTGCAATCGGCGAGACCAAATAATCTTGCACGATTGTGCTCTCATTCCATTTGACCGAAATAGTCGCTGGATCGAATGACTTGATCAAAAACTTATCTTCTTTTTCAAGGGGAACCGGGTCACCGATGATGGCACAGATTTCTGAGAATAATCGGCGAATCTTTCCTTCAAAATCTGTCGAATTGTCTATGATACGCGGGCGTTTATGCCTGGTCCAAGCCGCGAGCGTCTTTTCATCGAGTGCTCTGGCTTCTTCTGCAGTCTCTTTGCGTGCAGTGTTGTTGTCGAGAGTGTAGAATTCCTCGGCGCCAAGTGCCGCCGTCCGTAGATGAATGACTGCATGGTAGCGTTCATCGCAAAGTTCGCTGTAGGTGAGGCCAAGATGGTCGATTAGGGTCGAAAACTCCTGTTCTCCGACATATGCTTCGCCATCCATTGCTCCTCGATCGCAGAGGACGATGACCTTGCGGCCATGGTCGCGATACCTCGTCGCGATGGAGAGGATGGTCTGCTCTTGTGACAGGGTGTCACAGAGGATCTCTTCTTGGAACTCTGCCCAAGGCAGCTCGCCAGGTGACATGCCTGCACCGATCAGTTTGGTAGCTGTTTCGGGAGAAATGAGCACCTTGTAGCCGCGATCGGAGAGCATTCGGTTCAATCGCGCCAGACCGGACGTCTTGCCACTGCAAGGTCCGCCGGTGAGGACGATGACCCAAATATTTTCGCCGATATTGAGTAGTGTGTAAGGTTCTCGCTTGATAATAATTTTTTGTTCCTTTCATTGTAGCATTTGGTTTTCAAAGAACTTCTTGCTATTTA
>JAGWNR010000067.1 GCA_028871265.1 Patescibacteria group bacterium | reverse complement strand
TTTCGGACAAGACGGCTGAGAGATATTTGAACAAATTGGTGACGCAAGGAAAACTGATGCGAGCCGGCGAGGGCAGAGACGTTTTTTATGTCTTGCCGCGGTAGGGTAATCGGGTCAGATGGCGAATGTCTAATCGGGTCATTTCCACCAATTGACCCGATTGGGGTGTGCGAGGTGTCACCTTGGCATACTTATGCTATACTGCACAAACGACGCGATAGTGCGCCTATTATTCCTTTAATTATTATTTTATGAACGCTAAAACAATCCTGAAGAATTCGGTTATATTTTTGCTATTTTTGGTGCCGCTATTTCCATTGATACCTCTGCCAACTGGTTGGTGGCCGTTTAGTTTCTCAAACCAGCTTTTCTTCCCATTTATAACCGGCAAAGCGTATGTGTTCCGAATTCTGGTTGAGTTGGCGTTTTTCCTCTGGATTGCTCTGGCCTATCGCGACCGTCAGTATGCGCCGAAATGGAATTGGATGACGGTTTTGGTTACAGTGTTTGCGCTTGCAACACTGGTTGCTGATTTGTTTGGCATGAATCCGATCAGGAGTTTGTGGTCGAATAATGAACGCATGGAAGGTTGGTTGGAGATAATTCATCTCTGGGCATACTTCATAGTGCTGACGTCGATGTTCAAAGAATCGAAATGGTGGCCGCGCTATTTTAACATGTCGATTATCGTGGCGGTGGCTATTTCGATTTATGGTATTTGCCAGATGTTGGGTTGGACGGAAATTCATCAGAGTGCCGCACGTCTGGACGCATCGCTGGGCAATTCGGCGTATTTGGCGGTGTATATGTTGATTCACGCATTTTTGGCGATGTATTTGGCGGCGGTGGCATGGCGAGAAAAAAATACGACCAAGCTTTACATTTATTCGGCACTTTCTGTTTTGTTCACTTTTATTCTTTTCGAGACACAAACTCGCGGATCGCAGTTGGGCATTGTCGGTGGTATTTTTCTGACACTGGTTCTGTACGCTGTTTGGCCACGACAAGTGCAGGGTGAAGTTCGAACCGCTCGTGGTCGCTCGATCGCTGGAGGCATTGCAGTCTTGTTGGTCCTTTTGGGTATCGGTTTCTATTTCGGCAGAAATGTTTCTTGGATCAAAAATAACGATGCGGTTGGTCGTCTGGCTTCTATTTCGCTTTCTGACACAACGACTATTTCTCGCTTGAAATATATTTGGCCAAACGCTATTCGTGGCGCTTTCAGTTCGCCAAAAACGGCGGTGATTGGTTGGGGTCAGGAAAACTTTAATTATATCTTTAACGCTAGCTATGATCCGCATATGTGGCAAGATGAGCAATGGTTTGATCGCGCTCACAATGTGTTTCTAGATTGGTTGGTGGATGGCGGTATTGTCGCATTTCTACTTTACATTTCTTTCTATTTGCTCAGTCTCTGGTTTATTTGGAAGAGCGAGCTGACTGTCGCAGAAAGAAGTATTTTGACTGGGCTTTTGGCCGGATATGCGGTGCACAATATATTCGTCTTTGACAACCTCTCCAGTTATTATTTATTCTTCCTCTTTTTGGCGTTCGTTTTTTCTCTGCGACCGTCGCGCGATTGTCCGCTGTGGCAAAAGTTTTCTGCTGATGAAGAAAAAGCGAATTATGTTATTTTACCGTTTGCCGTCGTTTTGTTTGCAGTGACGCTTTACTTTATCAACGTCCGTCCTATTTCTGCCAATCTGGATCTCATTGCCGCTCTGGAAAATTGTTCCGGTCAAGAGGGTATTCCGTCGACCGCGCCGTGGCAAAAAGCTTTGGCTGTAAACACCTATGTGGCCAATCAGGAAATTCGCGAGCAGTTATTGACTTGCTCTGACGCGGTCATTTCTTCGCAGCAGGTTGATGGTAATACCAAACTGGCGTTTTTGAATTTGACAAACACAGAGGTGCGAAAACAGATCGCCGCGACGCCAAAAGACGCGCGCATCTATGTTTTGGCTGGTGGATTCTACAATGATATTCAGCAATGGTCGCTCGCTGCACCACTACTGGAAAAGGCGCATCAGCTGACACCCGGCAAACAACAAGTCAATTTCGAGTTGGGACTAAATTACTTGAATACCAACAAAAAAGCCGAAGGTCTGGCACTGTTCGAGCAAGCCTATGCGGAGGATCCGACTTATCCAGATGCCAATATAAATTATGCGGCGGCCTTGATTGCTACCGGTCATGAAGCCAGCTCGACGCCGATTTTGGCGGGGAATACTGCGTGGCAGACTGACCAGCGCATTATAAATGCTTACGCCGCGGCCAAGGAATATACAAAAGTGATCTCGATCTACAAGACGCTCATTTCACAGAATCCGTCAAATGTGCAGTATCGCGTTTCACTAGCCGCTTCTTATTATCAGAGCGGCGACAAATATGACGCTACAGCGACGATCAAGCAAGCGATCAAAGATTTTCCACTCTACAAAGATCAGCTGACTCAAGTTTTGCAAGAAATCCAAGCGCCGACACCGACTGTTAATGGGTAGTATAAAAGTGCAGGTTATCCACTGCATGAGGTTGCTTTTTATATAAAGGCATGCTAAAGTATACAGCGTGTGAGTGGCAATTTTCGCAAGAGAATTCGTCAGTTAGCCGTTAAATGTGTACGCAAGGACCCGCCTCGGCGGGTTTTTGCGTTATGGGGTTACTTTAATATTCCTGCGAAAGTATACTAATATACGAATGATACGAATATACGAATGAATACGAAATAAAAAGCCGACGATTAGGTTTCGTCGGCTTTGTGTGAAGTGTCGGCTAAATATTGCTCATGGCAAACTCCAATGTCACTTGAAACTCTTCGGTGCTCATGTCATCACCAATCAAGCCTGGCGCCCACTTGAAGAATTTCGGCGAGTTCATTTCTTCCAGTTTTTTCGCCGTGATTATGTCCAAGGTTTCCGATTCTCTTTCCATTTCCCAATTATACTTGAGAGTTCCAAGACAAAACGCTTGGCAACTCTCTTCGTTGGCCAAGATCAAAAGTTTTTCGACCTTGAATTCACGTTTTGACAGAAGCCCCAATATTTTTTTCAAGACTTCTTTGTCCAGACAGACAAACGGCTGTTCATCCTTTGTAGTCACGGCTGGGAAATATCCCATGAGGCCGTGTTTGAGTTCGGCCATATAACCCTCTACGACTTTCCAACCTGTGAGGTCAGACAGTTTCATTAGTTCACTTGATTTCATTGTGCTTTTTCCTTTCTATTTTAGGTTTCTAATCAAACACTACTCTTTTGCATATTTTTTGCAAGTTTTTGTATTTTTCCCATTGAAATATTTTTATCATGCAGTATAATAATCCCAGATTGTTCCAAATGCCGGCGGACGACTGTACTCACATATATATACACATTTTATTTTGGAGCTAACACCCGTTCGCCGACATTCGGCGCAATCTCTCGCTCGAACCCGGTATGAAAAAATACAAAGCAACAATTATTGTCCTCGCCATTGTTGTGGTCGCTACGGTCGGCATTATTTGCGTCGATCAGTTTTTGTATGTCGAAAAAGCACACAGTACATTTGAAAATTATTATGCCTTTCGCGGTTGTACTGAGCTCCTGGAGCGGACGGATTCTTATGGTATTTGCAAAACCGGTTCTGGCCAGACGATAAAAATTGTTTTGTTTC
>JAGWNR010000066.1 GCA_028871265.1 Patescibacteria group bacterium | reverse complement strand
AATGAATAAAATGGCTTGAAATATAGCTAAAATAGCCAAAAACGGTGTTTTTCACACAAAAACGTCAATTTTACTTGACAAATTAAATAGGATTTGCTATACTCTCTCTTGGGTAAGTAAGTGGTGGTCGGCGCGTAGACTAGCAATTTGCCGACTTCCCTAGGAAAAAGCTGGTGGTGGGCAATTCACAAAGCCCTTAAAAAAACGCCACTGGTAACGTCTCAAGACAAGGAGGACACTATGAGCGACTAGCCGGGTGTAAGCGCCTTCTCCTCGCACACCTCATAGGTGGGAGGAGAGGGCGTGATAAACCTCATTATGGCAAAGTCGGTTCGCCTTGAAAAAATATCTCTTGAGAATTGTACGAAAAGGAAAGTTACTATGCACGACTAAGAAAAAAGTCGAAGCACAGACTGTATGAACCACGTGTTCGACAGACTTGCTAAAAGTTCATTCAACGGCATAAACTAGAAATATTGCTCATACCGGTATCGGTACTGTTAGCAAAAATTCGTCTGGACCCAATCGTCGTAACCTTTACTGGTTTTCGATGGTTGGGTCCTTCTTCGTTTTATCGTGGACAAAATCAACCAGACTCTTCAGAGTATCAGCAAAATCCTTACTTTTAATCAAAATCGCTGACAAGTATTCTCCAAGAATGCTGATTTTAATCAAATCATTATCGACTGCAATATCACACTTTAAAGGATATTTATTTCCATCAATTACAACACGATCACCTGTATTGTCTTGGACTAAATCACCATTTATAGATGTATAAACTGATTTTGATCTGATATCTTTACTTATTCTCATCTTCTTATATTTACTTCGTTCAGAATCAGTAAATATATCCTTAACCAAATCTCTAGAATAGATAAGATAGCTTGTACCGCCACTCTCCTGTGATCTAAAGAATTCTTCACTTGCAGCAATAATACCCTCACGCCCTTCAAAATATTTCACAATCGGCTTTTCACCCGTCTCTCTCTGCACGCTTTTAATCTGCGGAATGATATCCTTGAGTCGCTTTGAGTGTTCTTCCAAGACTACTTTTTGTCTCTCGACGAAAGTTTCCAACCTCTCTGGCGATTCTGCTTGGTAGCGCGTCTTTTTGCCGACGGTTGTTTCGCTAACCAAACCTTTCTTTGCCAGGGATTCGAGAACAGTGTAAGTGGTCGAGCGATTTATATTTGTTTTTTTGGCCAAATCCATGACAGCCGCATTGTCATATTGGAGTAGGGCCAGATATACCGCCGCTTCTTTTTCATTTAAACCTATTTCTTGGAGATATTTTTCTAGCATATGAAAACTATATCACAATTTAAAATTTTTTACGACCTGCCGACGCAGGTCTCACCTCCCCCTACTCATACCGCAGAGCCTCAATCGGACTCTTTTTACTGGCCTGGCGTGCCGGATAGCCGCCGAAAACTAGGCCGATGATGGCCGAGACGGAAATGCCCAGGATTGCGCCGGAGTAAGGAAAGACAAAAGTCCAGTTCAAAGATAATACATGAGACAAAATAAAAGCGATTATATATGCCAATCCGGAACCCAAAATAATTCCGACAACACCACCGATAACAGTCAGCAATACCGCTTCCAATAGAAACTGCGCCAAAATATCGCGATTGCGCGCGCCCAGAGCTTTGCGCAAACCAATTTCGCGCGTGCGTTCAGTCACTGAAACCAGCATGATATTCATAATGCCGACACCGCCGACAAATAGCGCGATCGAGGCCACTGCAACCAAAAAATAAGTCAGTGCCGAAGTAATCGTACCTAGCGTGTTGGCCAGTGACTGCTGAGTCTGAACAGTAAAATCGTCCTTGGTCGGATCGGTGATGTTATGCGATTCTTCGAGTGTCAGCTTTATATCCGCCGCCGCCACAGGTACCGTCGCGTCGCTAGAGGCCTGGGTGATGATACGATTGTAATATTTTTGACCGGTCACATAGGTCATAGCCGTGGTGTATGGCATGATCACCATGGAATCAAAGTTAAAGAGGGATCCACCGCCGGATTTTGCCAAAACAGCGACTACCCGGAAATTGCGACCTTTAATTTTTATATTTTGATTCAATGGATCCTGATTGTCGAACAAATAATTGGCTACATCGGCACCAATGACAACCACATTTGAGAGTGAAGTCACATCCGACGGGTCAAAAAACTGCCCTTCGGCCGGATTGAGGTTGAAGATGTTGGCAATGAGATCAGTAGCACCGAAAATGGTGACGCTATAGGTGTTTGAGCCGTATGCGGCAACATCCGAGCCGATAACGACCGGCATGAGCGAAATGAGATCAGGCACATTGGATTTGTTCAAAAGAGCAGTGACATCAGCCGGTTTTAGAGAATCGCTGTAAAGTGCGGAAACGTTCGATGGACTGGTTGAAACTTGGCCAGGAATGATGGCGATTGTGTTGGTGCCCAAACCTTGCACCTCGCCCAGAATGAGATTTTGCGCGCCGGCACCGAGTGACACGACCAACATGATGGCGGTGATGCCGATAACGATACCCAGAATGGTCAAAATCGACCGTGAGCGGTTTGTGCGTAAGCCCGTAAATGATGTTTTAAATAAGTGGCGGATGGTCATAATTTTATTTCACATATTCGCTCTCCGCGGTCAGGCGATTTTTGACCTTTTCGTCGCTTTCGATTTTGCCGTCCATGAGACGAATGATCCTCTCGGCGTGGTCGGCTGTGGCTGTTTCGTGGGTGATTAGAACTACTGTTTTGCCTTCTTTTTCATTGAGGCGTTGGAGAATTGACATAATATTTTTGCCAGATTTTGAGTCCAAATTGCCTGTCGGCTCGTCGGCAAAAATAACGTCCGGATCGGTCACCAAGGCGCGAGCAATAGCCACTCTCTGACGCTCGCCACCAGAGAGCTCACTCTGATCATGGTTGATGCGATTGGAGAGACCGACAGCCTCAATCGCCTGGGCGGCGCGTTCATCCCATTCAGCTTCCGGAATATCGTCAGAATACATGAGCGGTAATTTGACGTTTTCCATAACACTGGTCCTGGCCAGCAAATTAAAAGCCTGGAAAACGAATCCAACCTCCCGATTGCGCAAATCGGCCAGTTCGTTTCCGGAATATGAAGTGATATTTTTACCATTAAAATGATAAGTGCCGCTGGATGGCGCATCCAGAAGGCCCAGAAGGTGCAGCAAGGTGGATTTTCCCGAGCCGGACGGCCCCATGATAGCCACAAAAGAGCCTTGGGCAATATCAAAAGTAACACTGTCCAGAGCCACCGTCGCTTCGGCGGCATCATGGTATTCTTTGCGCAGATTTTTTACCGAGATGATGTTTTCTGACATAAATAATTACGACTTTACATACGTCACCACTTTATCTCCTACTTTAAGTCCAGAAGTAATTTCAATCGTTCCGTCGGAGCCCTTGAGACCTGTCACGACCGGCACGGCTGTATAACTTTTACCATCGGCCGAAACCAGACGCACCGTCGTCGAAGTGGCGGTTTGACTGATAGCGCGATATGGAATTTCCAAAACATCAGAGGCCTGATGGGTCAAAATTTCCAGATTGGCGGTCATGCCGGAGCGAATGCGACTGTCCGGAGAAACAAAGACCAGAGTGACTTTGTACGTCGGCACACCTTCCAAAACCGTTTCAGCCGGATCGATCATAGTGACTTTTGCCGGAAAATTAGTGTATGCGCCATAAGCGTCCAGTGTTGAAGATGCCAAATTGCCGACGGCGACCTTGGCAATGTCGGCTTCTGGCACATAAGCCTCGATTTTAAAATTATCATTTTGCACCGCAAAGCCACCTTGGCCGGCCGCAATGAATTCGCCTACATTCGGATCAGCCTGTGTCACCACGCCGTCGATTGGTGAAGTCAGAGTATCCTGAGCCAGAATGGCTTTGGCTTGA
>JAGWNR010000065.1 GCA_028871265.1 Patescibacteria group bacterium | reverse complement strand
AAAAATATTATCTTCAGCGTAGAAAGCTTTGGTAGTACCAAAATCCGGGGGTTGAGCCCAAGAATTATCTCCCATACCGCCTATTCCTTGCCATGAGTCGGCTGTGACTCTTATTTGATTATTCAGTGACCCACTGGGTTGATCAAACACATTGTGATCTGCCACTCCGATCGCCGAATCATCGCCCAGAGCGGCGCCGTTCAAATTGTCAAAATGATTATGATCGACGCGAACCGAATCGGTATTTCCACCAATACGCACCCTGGGTTCATAATCCATCGGTGCGGTGCCTCCTCTGAATGTAAAGCCGGTAAGTCTAAATGACACTCCCGATACTCCCGTATAAGCCAATAATGGATTATCCTGCGGATAGGATGACTGTGATGGTTGATTGTCGTCAATGATAATTGTTTGATCTCCGCCGCCCATAACGGATTGGCTACCGGCACCCTTTAAAATAATTGAGCGTGGGTTGGCACTGACGTCTATTGTTACGGTATTGGTCCAATGACATGTTCCGGCTGGCACCAGGACAGTGCCGCCGTTTGTTACCTGGTTGATAGCTGTCTGAACATCGGTATTGTTGCAACTGGCCGCCGTCACCGTGCCGCCACTTTGGATAAAGTTTACGTTGACGTTGGTATTGCCATTTATGGTCACAGTACAGGTGTTGCCGCCAACGGTGGAACCGCAGCCGCTCCATTGCGGTGAATAACCACTACCGGCCGCGGCGGTTAGAGTTATACTGGATCCCAATTGGATCGAAGGGATGGAGCAAGTTGAACCGCAGTTGATGCCGGAGGGATTGCTGCTCACGGAACCATGGGATGGGTTTTGATTATTCAAGGTCAGGCTGTACACGGCCCCGCCACCTTCGGCGTATATTGATGCCACCTCGGCGGAAGACAATATTCTGTTGTATATACGCACGTCGTCCAATGAACCGCTCCATTCTTGGCCACCGAGCCAAGGATGACCACCAACGGTCAGATTGACTCCCGTCGTCGGTGTGCCCGGGGTGCCGGAGGAGCTTTGGATGCCGTTTATGTATATCGTGTCAAGGCCGCTACTCGCGCGTGTCACACAAATATGATTCCATGAATTTGCAGAGACGCTGTCAATGGCCGAGAATAACCCCTGAGTGCCGTCATTTGATACTTGGAAAGTATTTGAAATAGATAGGCCGATAGAGAATCGGCTATCGCTCAAGAGAAGCGGTCCGGCGGCAGTCGAGGTGGTGTTATACCAAGCGCATACCGTGGCGTCACCGGTACCAATCAAATCGGAGGAGGTAGTAGCCCTGCTGTCGTTTTGACCAAAAGTCAGCGCGCCGCCAATTTTACCGACACTCCACGAGGTATCGGAAAGATTGAGGTTGTTGCTGCCCGCCGAATCTGCCGCTATCGCTCCGGCTCCGTCATCCATTTTCCACCAATCAACTAGACCGGAGTCAGCACCTTCGACGGCGGCAACTTGTTGATTCAAAGATACTTTCGCCAGTTGTTTTGATGCAAAATTATAAACGGTTGCTGCAATTGCAACTACTATAACTATAATCGCAACAATGACGATATTTATATAGATTTTTTTTACTGACCTGGCTCGACTAACTGGCATAGTATGTAAAAATTATACCAGTTTCTGGGGAAAATAAATAATCTGTAAATACTAACCGATGTCCCTAGGAATTCATAGACTTTTGTTTATGACTATTCTGACCGCCTTTGCGGCCAGCCTCGCGCGCTTCCTCGGAAGTGAATTCATGAGCGTGACCAGAGGCGTGAGCCGCCTTGCCACCCTTGGAAGCAATATCCCTTTGCTTTTCTTCGTCCATTGCGGCGAATCCGCGATTGCTAGTGTTTTTTGCCATGTGAGTGTGGATGAGGTTTCGGCGCTCATCAATAATTATAGATGATAATGCTCGACTGATGGAACCAGAGACGAGCAAAAAAATCTTTTCTTACAAAAGACGAGATCAAGAGGCTTGCGACATTGTTTTCAGAGCATCTGGCTATTTTGTAAATTTATAGTTATGATGACGATATTATGGGTTTGGAAATGTTACATTCTGGGGATAATAATGGCAATGAAGACCAGCCAGATTCGGTAGATGAATCCAAAGACAAAATCGATTCATGGGATAGTTACGACGATGCTTGCGCTTCAAAAGCCGTCAGGAATGAATGGTATGACAAATATTCAAAGGACCCAAATTACTTTTTTTCACCTCAAAATCTAGATTTGATAAAAGGAGAGACTGTTGGCAAGAGGGTTCTGTGGTTCAGCCTTTCCGCTGGTAATATACAAATAAGTCCGGATGACACAGATCTGTATTTTGACATGTTTCCAGAGGACCTAGATCTGATAAGGTCTATGGTTTCACATAACGGCTCTCCAAATAATTCTAGAGAGTTCAATCTGTGGAGCATGTCTGCGCATCGTCTTTTCCAGGATGAAGTAAAAGATGGCCGATCGATGCGTTTCTCGAAAAACAAACAATGGATTGATATTAATGATCGCAGGAGAGAAGCGCCAAAACACCTTCTCTCCAACGGAGTCGGAACGAATGTTCATACAGAGATTGAGTCTTTTGGAGCGGCGGCATCAAACTTTACCAAATCTTTCGATAAAGCAAACGGCAGCCCTTTTGGATTAGATGATTTCATCAAGACCGATGAAATTTTCAGTTCCGCGGAATATGAAGTTCTAACTCCGGAGAAAAAGTCTGAGTTGCTGGGCTTGTGTCTGGCTGAAATTCAGCGAGCCCTTGTGTTTGGTGAAGCAAATAATTCCGCTTTTACGAAAGAGCGAGTGGAAGAAGCCAATGCGCGGGGCAGGCAGGGTGCAGCACAAGGACGCATCTATCACAACGTGGCGCATTCTATGTTGTACAAGACGTTTCAACCGAGCGCGATATATAACGAGGCGCAATCACGATTTGAATATGAAATGAGAAGCACTGCCGCTGTCGGGGGTTCTGTAGAGGAATATCCGTTTCACCGGATCCTTCTTGAAATATTAAAAGAGTACAAAAAGATTGGCGACAAATGTTCAGAGAAAGATGCGGATATTTTGGTAGAATTTTGGGATAAAAACCGCAACCCTATTTTCGCCAATTCGGTTACTGATGCGCTGGGTGCCATAAATCCGGAATACGCCTCGATAAAATTGCTCGAGGCGGCTCGCAAAGAGCCGATAGACAAAAATGCTTTGATTGCAATTTTATATCGCATAGAATTTAGACGACTAGGAATATCGTCTGAGGGAGTTAAATATTTGGATCATATTTATGACTTGGCGGAATTCAACAATCCAGGTAACTTTGTCGAGAGGCTAACACCAAATGGTGATATGGGCATATTTAACAGCAATGAAGAGTTGCTACGATATTTCAACCTTGGTGATCCGACCCAATCGGTGAATAAAATAAAATCAGCGGTTTTCGATTTTGCGTATGAAGCATTTTTCTCGGCAAAAGAAAATGAGACCGATGAGGAAAAGAAAAAACGTCAGTCGTATATCGAAGAATTCAAGAGAAATTATTCAGGGTTTGCCTCGCAGGAAGTATTTTCAGACGAAGTGCAGGCTAGAAATTTCTCATTCAAGGAACAGGGCGCGGCATTGGTTTTGTTGCATGAGCTAGATAGCGAATCAAAAGAAAGACTGATAGATCTAGTAAAGACCGAGGGCGAGTCAGGGCTTCACGTATTTTTGCGATTTTATGACCTAGACCATGAGATTGCGGTAAAGGCTTTGGGCGCTCTATCTGCAACAAGTAATCTTATTGATAAGCATAAAATTTTGGAATTGCTAGCCTCCATTTCATCATACATTCCCCGTCTGGACGATGAATTTGATCGAATAAAGCATGAATCTGACATATTTGATGATGCAGATGTTGGCGAATCGGATAGATCGGTTATTCAAAAGGAGATTGTATCACTAGCGAAGATGGCGCTTGTCG
>JAGWNR010000064.1 GCA_028871265.1 Patescibacteria group bacterium | reverse complement strand
AAGGGCGTGTCTATCTGTGACATCGCCCGTATGAATCATTTTTTCTGTGATTCAAAATTCTATTTTTGTGCATTTTGATCTATTTCCATTTTAGATTTAGATCTTTATACAGCTTTCTTGTGATAGACATTCGGGTCATATCAGCCTACAAAGAACGACTACAAATACCGCGAAGGGTTCTATGTTTTTCCCAAAACATACGATGGCAACATGAGCATCGCTTGTTCACATAGAACTTGCTCGCGATTTCTGATGATATACGCCATGTTTGTGGCATGTATATCGATCTCGAATCGCTCGTCAAAACCCATGACCTGCACCGATATTCTGGCCGTTCCACCGTTTTTCCCATAAGCATGCCCACGATGAAGTATTAGTAGTTGGCCAACAGTCACAATTGTTTCCCGAAAAGGGAAGAAAGTGAGAACAATTGGTGGGGCGATGAATGTGCCTGGTGGATGAGTGGATACATACAAGTGTTTTCCACTATTGTAAATCCCACAATAATCCTTGAAGTGGCCGTGAAGACCAATCCACCAGTTTTTGAGTTTCCGCCGTGCCATTCCGGCAGGCGTTAATGTCGGACGGATTTCTAACATACTTGTCCTTTCTATTTTGTTGTTTATGCGGCTACTTGTTGTTCGCCACACTACAAATAGATTAACATTTAATAAGATTTTTGTCAACCCCAATTTCACCTCGCATTTTCCGTATAATTTGCTATACTAAACTCATCAAAAAGCCTCGTGCTTTTTCATTTTACGTAGGGTAGACCTACGTACGAAGGGTAGACCTTCGGAAACAAAAATGGCCAAAAAGAACGATAAAAAGGAAGAAATCAAGGACGCACCGGTACCGGAGCGGGTGAGTATTATTGATCGTGCGATCACGACTGAAATGCGCGAGTCGTATCTGGACTACGCTATGTCCGTCATCACGGCCCGCGCATTGCCTGACGTGCGCGATGGTTTGAAACCAGTTCACCGCCGCATTCTTTTTGCAATGCATGAAAAAGGTCTCACTGCTGGTGCAAAATTCCGCAAATCAGCTGTCGTTGTCGGTGATGTGCTAGGTAACTATCACCCTCACGGCGATGTCGCTGTCTATGATACTCTCGTCGGTATGGCGCAGGATTTTCGTATGCGTTATCAGTTGGTTCAAGGACAGGGAAACTTTGGCAACATTGACGGTGATCCTGCCGCGGCTATGCGTTATACCGAAGCTCGCATGGCCAGAATTTCCGCCGAACTTCTCCGTGATATTGAAAAGAACACCGTCGACTTTCGTCCAAACTACGACGGTACTCGCAAGGAACCCGTCGTTCTGCCAACCGCTGTGCCGTCACTGCTTTTGAACGGTACTCTAGGTATTGCTGTCGGTATGGCGACAAATATAGCGCCTCACAATTTGAGTGAAGTTATTGATGCCACGATGCACATTATTGATAACAAGGATGCCACTACGGATGATTTGATGCAATTTATCAAAGGTCCAGATTTTCCGACTGGCGGCATCATGTATGGCGAAAAGGATATTCAACACGCCTACGCTACCGGTCGCGGCGGTATTTTGGTGCGCGGTGAAGCGGAAATAATTGAAGATAAAAAAGGGCAATTCCAGATCGTTATTTCTTCTATTCCATTTCGCGTCAACAAAGCTGACCTCATTATGAAAATCGCTGATTTGGTGCGTGAAAAGGCCATCGAAGGTATCAAAGGTCTGCGTGATGAGAGCGACAAAGATCTGCGTATCGTCATTGATTTAAAACAGGGTGCCTATCCGGAAAAAGTTCTCAACTATTTATATAAACACACTCAGCTAGAGGACACTTTCCATGTAAACACCGTCGCGCTGGTTGGCGGTGTGCCGCAAACGCTTTCCTTGAAATCCATTCTCGAGGAATTTGTTTCGCATCGTATCGAGGTCATCCGCCGTCGGACCAAATTTGACCTGGATGCCGCCGAGGCGCGTGAGCATATTTTGCTGGGTTTAAAGAAAGCTCTGGATCATATCGATGAAATCATCAGTCTCATTCGTGCGTCCAAAGACGTCGCCGAAGCAAAGGCCGGACTCATGAAGAAATTCAAGTTCAGTGACTTGCAAGCTCAGGCTATTTTGGACATGCGTCTGCAAAAATTGGCTGGTTTGGAGCGTAAAAAGATTTTGGATGAATTAAAGGAGGTGCAGACGCTCATCGCCGAGCTCAAGGAAATTCTCGGTTCGGAAAAGAAAGTGCGCACTATTATCAAAACTGATTTGACTGATATCAAGGCGAAATATGGTGATGAACGCAAGACAAAGATCATAAAACATGGTGTCAAAGCGTTTAATGCCGAGGATCTCATTCCTGACCAGGAAAGCGTGCTGGTTCTGACCAAGGGCGGCTATATCAAGAGGACCAATCCTGATGAATATCGCAAGCAAAAGCGTGGCGGTGTGGGGGTGGTCGATTTGGATACAAAAGAAGAGGATTTCATCACGCATTTGGTTTATGGTACGACGCACAATGATTTGCTTTTCTTCTCCGACAAGGGCAAGGCCTATCAGATCAAAATGTACGATATTCCCGAGGGCAAGCGTGCGACGCGTGGAAAATCGATCATGAATTTCTTGTCACTCGCCGAAGGTGAAAAGGTCACTTCAATTTTGCCGATGCCGAAGGACAAGAAAGCGGCCGAAGATTTATCGCTTTTGATGGTGACGCGTAATGGCACCGGCAAGAGGACTTCTGCCGCCAATTTCAAGGACGTACGTCGTTCGGGCCTTATTGCCATCACTCTCGACGCAGGCGATGAATTGATTTCGGTCAACTTTGTTTCCAAGGGTGACAATATTGTCATTGCTACTCGCGAAGGTCAGTCGATCCGTTTCAAGTCTGACGATATTCGCGAAATGGGTCGCAGTGCTGCCGGTGTGCGTGCGATTCGTTTGGCCGAAGCTGATGCCAAGAAAAAAATCGAGGCCGACGCGGTTATTTCTGCCGATGTGGTGTCCAAGGATGCCAAAAATCCGGCGTTGTTTGTCCTGGGCGAGCACGGTTATGGCAAGAAAACGTCGCTCTCTGAATACAAAGTCCAGGGTCGCGGCGGTTCCGGAATTCTGACTATGAACGTCACGCCAAAGACCGGCTCGCTCATGGCCGCCAAAGTCGTCACTGACGATGACACCGAAATTGTCGTCATGTCCAAAGCTTCCCAAGTCATTCGCACTGATATAAAAGAAATTCCAACCCTCTCTCGCGCCACCCAAGGCGTCCGTGTCATGAAATTGCGTGAAGGAGATTCGTTGGCGAGCTTGATTTGTTTGTAACATTATGAATGATCATAAAAAATGTCTTGAAAAAGCAGTCAAGGCAGGCGGTAAAGTCTTGAAGTCTTACTTTGGTCAAGGACTCGAAGTCACACAAAAGTCTACGCTTGCCGATTTTCGTACCAAAGCTGACCTTGAATCAGAGGCAGCCATCATTGCTGTACTCGAGAAAGATTTTTCTGGTTATAACATTCATTCCGAAGAGAAAGGCGTGGTTGAAAATGGATCGGAGTATACATTTGTAATCGATCCATTGGATGGGACAAATAATTTTATTCTTGGTCTGCCATACGTTGCCGTTGCTATTGCTCTTGTCCAAAAAGAAACAACTATCGCGGCGGCTGTTTATAATCCAATAACAGATCAATTTTATTTTGCAGAAAAAAGCAAAGGCGCTTTTCTGAATGGTAAACAAATAAGAGTAAATGGTGAGACAAACATTCAAAAAGCAACCGTTTCCTATATTTGCGGATACGAAAATTCAAGAGAATATTGGAAGAGACTCGATGATTCGCTCTCGGCATTTCCGGTCAAGAGAAAAATTTCAATGTGGGCACCATCGCTTGATTTTTGCTTGCTGGCATCCGGCAAGATTGAATGTATTGTCAACAACAATCCCGACGGTGATCACGACGTTTTGCCTGGCAAGCTTATTGCCAAGGAAGCCGGCGCTATCGTAACTGATTGGAATGGAAAGCCCGAAGA
>JAGWNR010000063.1 GCA_028871265.1 Patescibacteria group bacterium | reverse complement strand
CATGTTTTTAATTGATTAAGCTATAAAAATACTTTAAAGTTATTTCCTATACTTCCCCGCTATCTCCTCCTCAATATCTTTGCGATCGCGCCCATAGGTCAAATATGACAGCTCTTTCAATTTACCAGCAATATCGGCGTCGCCGCGTGGAATGTTTGGCACACGCACGTTGAACGGCTTGACTGGCACGCCGTTGGCCAACAATTTGACGTAAGCATTATAATTATCGATATTCAAGATATCTTTTTGGGTAAAAGTCGGTTCAAACTGTTTAGCCAAAAATTCAGCGTCTTCCACACCGACGCGATACACCGCCATCGAACCAACGTTGCCAAAAACAGCATTTTTGATCTTTTCATCCAGTTGTTTGATGAATTGGTGAGCAATGTTTAGTGACAGTTTATATTTGCGCGCTTCGGAGAGAATCGTGGCAATGGAATCAGTCGTCACATTCTGGAATTCATCCACGTACAGATAGAACGGCGGCAGTTGCTTGCCCAATGAATCCACACGTGACAGCGCCGCCATCAAAATCTTGCCGATCAAGATGAGACCAATCAAATTGGCATTGATGTCACCCAAACGGCCTTTGGACAAATTGACCAGCAGAATTTTTTTATTGTCCATAATGTCGCGGAAATTGAAAGTCGATTTTTCCTGGGCAATGACCGGACGCATAATATCGTTTGCCAAAAAGTTGTCAAATTTAGAGACAATATACGGCACAATATTAGCTAGCGAGGCTTCCCCACCAGCTTTTTCCGCCACTTCACGCCAGAATTGAATTACCAGCGGATTGGTACATTTGGCCAGTTTTTCTTCTCGAAAAGCTTTGTTTGAGAGCACTCGAGACACATCCACCAGCGTATTCGCGCTCGTCGCGTCGTCAATAGTTAGCAACACCGCATTTCTGAAATACTGCTCGAACATCGGTCCGCCGGCAGTCTTCATATCAAAAAGTTTGTTAAAGATTGAAAGCATCTCATTCACCACAAACGTCTTTTGCTCCGGATAGCGCGTATCATATTCCAGCATATTCAAACCCATTGGTCGCGCCGTATAGGCCGGATCGAAATAGATGACATCTTCCACGCGTTCTTTTGGCACCAAAGCCAAAATATCCTCTACGTCCGAGCCGTGCGGATCGATAAAGCAGAGACCATTGCCCTTTTGCATGTCTTGAATAATCATATTCTTGAGCAGTGTCGTTTTACCGGTGCCGGTCTGACCAATGACATAGAAATGTCGCAAACGATCTTCATCGGTCGTATAGACTTTTGTCTCGCGACCACGGTCACTATTCGTACCCAGCAATGTACCAACCTGCGGCAAATCCAACGGTGCCGCCGACGTGCCGGCTTTGGTCAATTTCACCTGCGCCGTCGAAATCTTACCGGCCACCGGCAAATGCATAATCGTGGTCAATTCGCGCAATGACAGCGGACAATTTTCACCATCATCATAAGAGCGATAGGTAAAAGCGTCCAGTTCACGCTCCAATTTCCCCTTGGTCACACGATTGAATTTTAAACTGTTGCCTATTGTATTTTGAAACTGGTTAAAGGCGGCCTCAAGGTCACCCAGAATCGAATTAGCTTTCACCTCACTTTCAGCCGAAGCGATAATGCGAATATTTGCCGAAATAACCGGCGAAGCGACCTTGTTTTCGATCTCTTTCATACCAGGCTCGTCTTCTGGCCGCGGACCTTTTTGCGCCTTTTTTTCTTCTTTTTTCTTCTCTTTTTCTTCTTTACTTGTCGTCAAACCTTCCAGGGCACCGACCAACCCGCTGGCCAAACCCTTGACCGCCTTGTGGCCAAAAGTATAGGCGATATCGATTGCCTCGCTCAATTTTTCACCTTTGCGGATTTTTTCCAGCGCACCACGATATTTTTTGGTGTAAAAATCGCCGACCGGATTAAAGACTATTTGAATAGCCGCGCCTTCACCGTTTTTATCGATTTTGGAAAAGCTGTTCAAAAGTGCATTGATCGGATCATGGTCAAACTGTTCATATGTTTTCAATGGAAAAATATGGTTCCGCGCCTGCTCGGCATAAGAGGCCACGGTCGCACCGGCTTCGTTGAAAATGTTAAAGTCATTTTTACACTCTGACACCTTGGCATCCGGCAAAATCGACAGAATTTGTTTTTCAAAGAGGTTGCGCCGACTGTCGGGCACCGCCGCATAGAAAACAAAATCATCGCTGTGATTGGCCACTGCAATCTCAAAGGCAAACGGCTCGTTAGATTCGCCGGCGGTCATACCGGCATAGAATTGCTCCATTGACGACAGCAGTTCTTTGAGCGGCTTTTCGCGACCATCCTTTTTTTCTCCAGCTTCCGGCACCAAAATTTCGAACAGCGACATATGCAGCGATTTCCACAGTTCGTCTTTTTCCCGGAGACCACCGATTGCAAAACCGGATTTTAAATATTGCACCAGAAGCCGGTGAAAATCATCATAGACGTGTGGGTCATGCATTTTATCGACGATCGAAAGCGTGGCGTGAATACCTTTTTCCTCCAGCATGCCCAAAAGTTCATTCATCTTTTCATCATGCTCTTCCGGCGCCAAATCCAGAACGACTGCCTCCATTTCCTGCGTCGGTACAATATATTTATCCTGCAAAACTTCACCCGGCTTTTTTTCGGCATATTTAACCACTTCCTCCCGCGCCACATGTTCCCTCGTCGCTTCCGGTGTTTTCTCCAACAATTCCCGCTCCTTCTCCGCAATCCTCTCGCGCAAATATGCTAATTCTTCTTGCGGATTGGTGAATTTTTCTGGTGTTTGATTGATGTTTTCCATAGGGCTATTGTAACAGAAATCCTTTAAATATGTGTTGATATCTAATCAGAAAAAATTGGGTGAGGATCATTGTCGTCTATAGACAAACTACCATCAAGATACTTTCGCGTTTTTACAATTATCTTTTCCGCCGCCAGTCTTCGAGGTTCATCCAATTTATCAGACAGCGGTGTGTCAAGTATTTTTTGTATAATTTCTCGTGCATGATCAAATTTTTTACCAAACTTTTTTTCTACCGAAACCATGTGCCGATACAACCATAACACAACATTACAAAGTGCAACTTTTCCGTCACGAATATAAAGATCAGTATCTACTAGGTATATATTGGGTTCTTTATCACTCTTTTTTTTCCCATAGACATATTGAGAAACACTATTGATGTCGGCAAGATAAAGTCCAACTTCTTCATCCAGAGAAAATTTATCTAAATAATATTGAGCAATACTTTCATATAGCTTTTCAACTTTTTCAGTAAGTTCTGAAGTAGCATCAATTTTATCCAAATCTTTCCCTTCAATTTTATCAACGATTGCATACACCACATCCTTGTTTTCCTGGTCTTTACCTATCACAAATTCAACAGGTGCATTAATACCATATGTATCAGACAACTCGCCATATAATTTTTGGCCTAATTCTGCCACAACAATTGGGTCAACTTGGCCTTTATATCTGTCTTCTAGATCTTCAAAACTTTCCATTCGTACGATCTTGTCCGGATTGTCTTTGATTTCAAAAAGCTTGCCTATACCTTTATGGACCGGGGATATATTACTTTCGATCAGATGATCGCTAAAGTTAGTCTCTTCGGCTGGATTTTCAGCCTTTTGTCCAAATTTTTCCATACAAAAATTATAACACAATTTTATCGCGTTTTAGCTAGGTTGGACCTAGATGAAGGTAAAACCTACCATAAAAACACAAAACCCGCCGAAGCGGGGTTGTGTTTCCTTACTCATCGGGTGACTCACACTTTTGGTGTGTTGGAAACTTGGTATGTAGGCATAATAGCAAAAAATGTTTATTTGTCAACTTTAAAAAGTGCATAAGTTTTCACTAAGCCGACAAAGGGAATCGAACCCCCAAACCCGGGATAGCAAATCCAGGTTGCGTCCAACGACCGGGCCTACGTGATGATGTTTCCATCACGTGTGTAATTATAGAAAAAAGTTATTAAGAAAGATTAAAAAAATATTAAAGAAAAGTTAAAATC
>JAGWNR010000062.1 GCA_028871265.1 Patescibacteria group bacterium | reverse complement strand
TTTAGTTGCGTGATCATGGTATTGATCGACTTTTCCAAGGCTTCACGAGGAGTCAGCGTACCATCAGTTTCGACTGAAATTCGCAATCGATTGAAATCTGTACGATCGCCTACACGCATATTTTCTACTTCGTAGTTGGCTCTTTTGATTGGTGAGAAAGAAGCGTCCAGAGCGATTGAACCGATATCGACACGATCCTTGTGCAGGTCTTCCTTGCGTACATAACCCAAACCATTTTCAACGGTGATTTCCATTTCAAGTTCGGCATTTTTCTCCGTAAGATCGGCGATATGAAGTTCGGGGTTGAGAATTTCTACTTGACCGGGAACAGTGATTGATTCCGCCAGTATTTTTTTCATGCCTTTTACAGAGACAGTTAGTATTTGCGGCTCATCACCGGTTATTCGAACTCTCAAGCGTTTTAGGTTTAAAATGATGGTGATAACGTCTTCTTTTACTCCCGGTAAAACGGAAAATTCATATTCGGCACCTTTGATTTTGACCTTGGTCACCGCCGCACCGGAGAGAGATGACAAAATTATTCGGCGCAATGAATTTCCCAAGGTATGACCGTAACCCGGATAAAGTCCGTCGATTTCGTAGATGCCGCTCCAACCCTCCTCGCGGACAATTTTTGGTTTGGACGGTATGACAATATCAAATGTTGACATGATTTTGTGTATTAAAAATTGATAATTATCTGCTATAAAACTCCAAGACGACTGAAATATCGAACTGGAGCTCGGTCTTGTCCGCTATGGGAGTGCCGTCGACGGTCAGCTCTTTCTTTACAAAATCAAGCTTGAGCCAAGCCGGCAATTTGACGCTCTTCCATTTTTCATCCAACCCTTCGAAAAGGGCCGATGAGACGCTACCGGCTCGAATCCCAATTCGATCGCCGACAGATAGACGATATGAGGGTATATTGACGATCGAGCCATTGACCAATATATGGCGATGAGAAACCATCTGGCGAGCGGCGCGTCTGGTTGGGGCCAATCCGCTCCGAAGAACCGCATTATCCAAACGGCTCTCCAAAGCGGTGATTAAAATACTGGCCGAGTCGCCTTTTGTAGAAAGAGCTTTTTTAACATAATTAGTAAATTGTCTAGAGGTAATTCCATAACTAAAACGCGCTTTTTGTTTTTCCAACAAACCCTGGCCATATTCGCTCTTTGAACGATGGATTGGTGAACTCTTTTCTTTGCGGTCGGCGCGCATGGCATATTTTTGCGTTTGAGTTTTCGCAAATATTGGAGCACCTAGACGACGAGCAATTTTATATTTTGGTCCGATTTTCATGGTTTTAAAATAATGTATGATTTTTATACACGACGAGGTTTTTTAGGCTGTGGACCATTGAAAGCCACCGGTGTCATGTCTTTTATGGAAACTATCGCTGCACCATGTGTAATAAAGCCTCTGATCGCGGATTCACGACCGCTGCCGACGCCTTTGACTACTACTTCAATTTCCTTTAGACCCATATTTTTGGCCTTTTCACCCAATATTTCACCAACTTTGGCTGCCGCGAACGGTGTGCCTTTTTTGGCACCTTTGAAACCCAGTGATCCCGCCGATGACCACATGACGGCTCCGCCTTTGGTATCGGTCAAAATAACCTTGGTATTGTTATAGGTCGACTGAACATGCAAAATTCCTCGGTCCAGTTTCTTCTTGGAAGACACGGCCGGAGCTTTCGGGGCGGCAGCTCCTTTTTCGGTCGATTCGTTTGTTGTAATTCTTTTTTTACCCATTGTATTATTTAAATAAAGGATCAATGACACAACGATCATTGTGTCATTGAGACTTGATCATTTTCATCATGTCTTTTCTTCCTTACGACGGCCGGAACCCATAGTTTTGCGGATATTGCCTCGGACAGTTCTAGAATTGGTCTTGGTCCTCTGGCCGCGTGTCGGCAAATGGCGCGCATGACGGCTACCGCGATATGATTTTATATCCTTGAGTCGCTTGACGTTTGCCGCAACCTCGCGTCTCAGGTCACCCTCTAAACGAAATGACTCGACAACTTTGCGAATTTCATTTTCTTCATCGACCGACACTTCTTTGACAATTTTGCCGGCATCAACCTTTGCCTGGGATAATATTGAACGAGCTCTGGACCGACCAATGCCATAGATAGCCGTTAGGCCGATCTCAAGATTTTTATTATCAGGTATTGTTATGCCGATTATTCTCATGATTGATATTGATTATTAGCCTTGTCTCTGTTTGTGTCTGGGATTAGCCGGACAAACGATATACACATACCCTTTGCGTCGTACGACCTTGCATTTTGCACAAATTTTTTTGACTGATGCTTATACGCGCATGATGTATTAAAGTTACTACGGTCTATATTCGACGTGTAATGCGAGCCTTTCCTCCATAAGGATCCAGCTCCAGCTCAACTCTGTCACCTACCAGGACCCTAATGCGATGAAGTCTCATTTTTCCAGCTAAATAAGCTAATTTTTGGCCCTCTTGGCCTTCAATTTCTACTTTAAAAAGCGTATTTGGCAACGCTTCAACAACGGTGCCAACGGCGCTATTACTTTTAGCCTTTTCGCGGTCCTTATCAATCATGTAGACGAGTTTTTAGATTCTAGCAAACCCTATTAAAATAGTCAATGGCCAACTGTGGATGAGGCCACGAAAATAGATATTTTGTCGAGATTCGATGGTACGTGGTGTATCCAAAATGGCACGATCGCAATTCTGGCGTTAGAGATAACGCTGGCAAACTGGCGAAAAGCGTTATTGCCATCCGACAATGATATGCCGGCAACGCTTTTCTTGAGACTGGCTGTATCAACGACTCCGACAATTATGAGGTTACCGGAAATTTTAAACGTGAGGTTCGAAACGGTTGGTGAAAACGGTAACGGCGAAGTGGCTGCAAAAGACAGAGTCGGCAAGCCATAAACAACATAATTATTCGCCGGAAATTGTGCAATTGCCGATTTGGCAATGGTGTTTTCTAGATCATGCACATTGAAAAGCACCGCCGACATTGTTTCGGTCACAGTGATCGAAGCAGTTGAAGTGGAAACCACTGCCACTATTGGTTTTGAGAAAGTAATTTGGACGCTTTGTGGATAGGTCAAGTAACCGTTCGGAATCAAACCATGCATCAGACTGGTTGTTGCCGCTGAGAGTTGGTCGCTCAGATTTTTCGTCGCCGCGGCTAATGTGCTAGACGAAACGATGCTCTGCGTTTGAATCGATCCGCCCGTAATATTGGAAGCGATTTTACCATAATAAATGTTTGCCTTGTCTGTTCCCTGCCAGGCCACAATACTGAGATCCGTCTTGGCATTTGCCAAGGACAAATTAAAAGCAGGACCGGGGGCATCGGCAATAATTTTAACCGACATACTGCCGGCGGCGGTTTTATTATTTGTAGTTTTTGCCGCCGGAATCACTACTGTCGACGTTGTTTTATAAATTAATCCACGACTATCCTGCAATCTGGTACCAACAATAATGGTTTTGGCGGTGCTAGATGCATTGAATAAAATCGCAGTACCTTTGGCGTAAGTACCAACAATTGGACCGGAAATAGAATCGACATTTATAGTGGCTGATGAGCTGGTAGAAATTGTCTGAAAAGACAAATTAGGTGAAATAGCTTGTCTGGTCGCGGTGATTTGCGTATTAATTGGAATAGTTTCGAAGCGCGGTGTGACAGTAATAGTGGCACGCGCCAACGATGTAGAAACCATATATATTATTATCAAACACACTATTAAAATCCCGCCGCCAATTAGATACCATTTTTTTGCAAACTTATTTTTTCTAGATTTGGAAGGTTTTGCCGTATTGCGAATATTTCTAGAACCAATTTCATGTGAAGCATCCGACACAGAACGTTTGTCGATTTTTCGTTCAATATGAATCGGTACTTTTTCCTCGGCATCACGATCTTTTGCAAGATTTGATTTTAAACCGGATTTACTCCTAGTATTTTTCTTTGCGGAAACCGAATCATTGTCAAATGATTCTTCTCGGATTGACCGATGTTTCGTTGGTAATATATCTTGGATGATTTTTCTCGGA
>JAGWNR010000061.1 GCA_028871265.1 Patescibacteria group bacterium | reverse complement strand
GTTACCAATGGGCGCAAGGAGATTAAACCAAGCGGTAGATAAAACACTTGAAATTCGATTTTCTGACATGAAACGTTTTTTGGGTTTATAGTAACTCCAAAAATATTTGTCTTGACCTAGGTATCCCCAACTCGCATGTAAAGTATGCTTTACATAGTTTTTTTTGATTGGTATACTTTATATATGACCTTTTTTATCATTTCATTTTTGGCGGGCGTGCTGACGATTTTGGCGCCGTGCATATTGCCGCTTTTGCCGGTAGTGTTGGGTTCCAGTATGGCCGAAGCGGGGAATCGACGGCGACCTCTTGTCATCATCGGTGCGCTCTGTGTTTCGGTGTTTGCCTTTACCCTCATCCTCAAAGGTTCAACCGCGCTAATCAGCGCATCACCGTCGTTTTGGAATTGGCTTTCGGCGGCGATTCTAACGCTTTTTGGTTTGACGTTAGTTTTTCCGGATACCTGGGCGAAAATCATGCTCAAGGTTCCAGGTCACAACAACCCGGACAAATGGCTGTCGAAAGGCTATCAAAATCGCGCACATTGGTGGGCTGATATAGCTATCGGCGCGGCTTTGGGGCCGGTTTTTACTACTTGCTCGCCGACATTTTTTGTTATTTTGGCGACAGTTCTGCCGGAGAGCGTCGGTGCGGGACTTTTGGATTTGCTGGCCTATATCGTCGGTCTGGCGCTGGCCCTTTTGCTCATCGCTTGGTTGGGTCAAAAGATCGTTGGCAAACTGGAATGGGCGTCGAATCCATACGGTTGGTTCCGTAAAACACTGGGAGTTCTGTTCGTTCTCTTGGCAGTGGTCATTATTTTCGGTTGGGACAAGCGTGCCGAAGCGGATATTTTGAACAGTGGCTTTTTTGATGTGACGCGGGTCGAGCAGGCTATTACGGAGACGTTGCAAGGCAGACAAAGTCCGAATGATCAAGGAGATGGTGCTTCAAATGAGGTTTCTACTACTGGTATGTCCACTTCAACTAACCCAACTGCTTCTACCACAACAACCGGTTCGACCAAAACATCGAATTCAAATTCTAGTTCTTTCTTGCGAAATATTTTTGGTAGCGGAAATTCAACAGCCGATGAGAGAAACGAAGGCAAGTATATTGAAATTCAGGATCCGGCCGGCTTTGTGAATACGCCGAATGATGCGCCAATCACTCTGTCGCAATTTGTCGGCAAAAAAGTCGTACTCATCGATTTCATCGATTACTCTTGCATCAATTGTGAGCGCACGTTCCCGTATTTGGAAAGCTGGTGGAACAAGTATAAGAGCCAGGGTCTGGAAATTGTGGCTATACATACGCCGGAATTTTCCTTTGAAAAAGATATTAGCAATGTTACTGCCGCGGCCAAACAGTTTGGACTGACGTTCCCGATTGTCCTTGATAATAATTATGCAACCTGGAATGCCTATAAAAATGAATACTGGCCGCACAAATATTTGATCGACGCAAACGGCAATATTATTTATGACCATATTGGTGAAGGCGCGTATGATGAAACCGAAGCGGAGATTGTAAAGCAGTTGAATATTTTGCATCAAAAGCTGGGCCAGCCGGCAAATGTGATCGAAGCGACGTCGACTCTGCCGGGTGTAGTTCAAATTAATACGCAAAGTCCGGAGACATATTTTGGCGCGATGCGGAATGAATATTTTGGCAATGGCGCGCCGGGTGTCTCTGGCACGCAGACTTTTACTGTGCCGAATGCGTCCGTGCAGCTTTCACCAAATGAATTTTATCTAGGCGGTACTTGGAATATAGAGCAGGAATATGCGGCGGCGGTTTCCACTTCAACTTCTATTTCATATTATTTTGATGCGACCAAAATGTATATGGTGGCCGCGACTGCAGATGGAAAGCCTGTCACCGCGACTATTCTTGTCGATGGAGCGCCAATTCCGGCTACGTGGCGGGGCAGTGATGTGCGAGGTGACACCTTGACCATAACCGCGTCGCGTCTCTACAACATTTTCTCCAGTCCGATTATGGAGCCGCATCGCATTGATATTATTTTTAATCAGCCGGGTGTGCAGGCGTACACATTTACGTTTGGATAAAATAATGATACACTTGAACCACTATGCCAAAAAGAGCATCATCACAAGCGCATGGTTCGCGCTCTAAAAAGACCAAAAAACGCCTGGCGGCAAAATATGCCCGCAAGGCGGCGCAGGCCAAGAAATAGAAATTTTTATCAGAGTAAAGCGGCTTTTTGTAAAGGCCGCTTTTCGTGTATAATAGAGTCATCATGAATTACGATTTTTCAAAACTTAAAAAAAGCGCTACCGGAGCAGAGGATTGGATTAAAAAAGAATTCGCTACGATTCGCACCGGCCAGGCCACGCCGACAGTGCTGGATGGCGTGCGCGTCGAATCATACGGTGCCCAAGTGCCTATTAGCCAGATTGCCAGTATCGCTACCGAAGGAGCCAGAACACTGCGCATCGCGCCCTGGGATTCTACACATTCGAAGGAGATTGAGAAAGCCATTACTTTGGCTAATCTGGGACTGTCTGTCGCAATCGATGACAAAGGTTTGCGGGTAAATTTTCCGGAACTTACCAGTGAACGTCGCGCACAGATTGTTAAAATCGCCAAAGAAAAATTAGAAGAAGCTAAAAAACAGATTCGTGCTCATCGCGACGAGACCATGAAAGATTTGAAGGGCAAGGAAAAAGCCGGCGGCTATACCAAAGACGATATTTTCCGCTTTGAAAAAGATGCGCAAAAAATTGTCGATGAGGCTAATAAAAAATTGGAGGAAGCTTTTGCAAAGAAAGAGAAGGAAATTTTGAGTTAAAATGATAGAAACCATAATCATATTCATCATCGTTCTGGCGGCGCTCATTTTTGTCCACGAACTGGGGCATTTTTTGGCGGCGAGGACGTTTGGCATTCGGGTCGATGAATTTGCCCTAGGTTTCGGTCCGACCATCTGGAAGCAGAAAAAAGGCGAAACTGTCTATGCAATCCGCGCTATCCCGTTCGGCGGATTCGTTAAGATCTTTGGCGAAAATCCAGATGATGAATCGATGACTGGTGCAGACAGCGCGCGCAGTTTCGTCAATGCGGCACGCTGGAAGCAGGCGATCGTGCTGGTAGCCGGCGTTTTGGGAAATTTTATTTTTGCTTGGTTTTTGGTCGCGATCGCACTTTCTATTGGCGCACCGGCGGCACCGTCTGATTATCCGCAGTATGCCAACAGAATGAGCGACAATCGCGTTATGATTGATTCTGTTTTGCCGGGTTCTCCGGCGGACAAAGCTGGTTTGAAGGTGGGTGATGTTATTACCGGTATTTCCGCCGCTTCTGTGCCGGCTAATCAGCAGATGACACTTGCAACTATCCAAACCGACATCGCTTCTTCGACTGGAGCGCCGATAGTTTTTTCTATTATCAGAGATAAAAAACCGATATCTGTGACGTCTCATGCAGCGCAGGGCGTGATTGCTAATGCCTCGAGCACTTACGCCATCGGCATTTCCATGGAAGAAGCGGCGACTTTGAAATTGCCGTTTTATCTGGCGGCGTATGAGAGTGTGCGCTTTACTTGGTATCTCATGGGGGAAATTGTGCACGGATTTGGTACGCTCCTAGGTGGGTTGTTCCACGGCACTTCATCGGTTTCCAGTCTGACTGGTCCGGTCGGTATTGCCGGACTGGTCGGCAACGCGGCGCGCATGGGCATTTCATATCTCCTGATGTTCACCGCTTTTATTTCAGTGAACCTCGGCATCGTCAATCTGGTGCCGTTTCCGGCGCTTGATGGCGGCAGGCTGCTCTTTGTCGCAATCGAAGCAGTTGTTCGTCGTCGCGTCCATCCCGGTTTTGCCAATGCCGTCAATATTGTCGGTTTTGCCTTGCTCATGCTACTCATGGTTTTTGTGACTTATCACGATATTGCGCGGTTGGTGGGGTAAAAAACTTGGTTGACTTTAAATTTTATGAAATTAATAACACTAAATACGTGGGGCACAAGGCTCACTGAACCGCTGACTGGTTTTTTAAAAAAATATTCCGATGTCGATATATTTCTTTTTCAAGAAATATATGAAAACGATAAATCAAAAAAAGC
>JAGWNR010000060.1 GCA_028871265.1 Patescibacteria group bacterium | reverse complement strand
ATCGCGTGCCGAAAGTTTTGCTTTCAGGCCACCGCGCAAAAATCGATGAGTGGAAATTGAAACGGTCAGGCTATCATACTAATGAAACAAAAAGTTAATAAAAGGGATTTGTTGGTCGGACTTTTGGCTGTCATCATAGTTCTTGTCGTGTCAATTTTGTTTTTATCCATGTTGTTTGCTAATTCTGGGAAAACAACCAGCGTTCAGTTAAACCAATCAACGGCTCCTCCGATGGAAACAAAAAATTCATCAATCACCATTCTTTTTGTTGGTGATATCATGCTGGACCGTCACGTGAAGCAACTCATTGACACAAAAGGGTTTGACTATATTTTTGCCGGTGTTTCCGATCTCATTAAATCTGCCGATATTGCCATAGGTAATCTAGAAGGACCATTTACCGATAATCACTCGGTTGTCAAAAATAACGGCTCCCAGCTCACATTTACATTTGATCCCGCAATTGCACCGAAATTGGCCGCGCTGGGTTTCGATGTGCTAGGTCTGGCAAATAACCATACAGAAAATTTTGGTAGGTCGGGATTTTTGAATACGCAAAATGTGGTTAAAGCGGCCGGAATGCAGTATTTTGGTGATCCGGAAAATATGCTAGCGATAAGTACAACCACTAACTTGAACGGAATTTCGGTTGGTTTTGTCGGTTTCAACGAGTTTAGTTATAAAAATTTTGACAATGTGATTGCGGAAATTGACAGGTTGAGACCGCTGGTTGACGTTGTTGTGGTTGTTGCTCATTGGGGAATAGAATATCAGGCAAAACCGACTGAATTTATGTCAAACTGGGCGCATGAATTTATTGATCATGGTGCGGACGCTGTTGTTGGCGGTCATCCGCATGTTATCGGTACTGCAGAGATATACAAAGGCAAACCAATTTTTTATTCTCTGGGTAATTTCATGTTTGACCAATATTTTTCGCCGGATGTGCAGTTGGGCCTCGCTGTTAAAATGAAAGTAGACAAAACTATGTCGACCATTGGTTCTGGCACTATTTTTATTTCGTACTCATTTATTCCAATCAGAATTGATCAAACCGGTGCACACATTGCCACATCAACAAAAGCGCTCGATGCGGTTACTGGTGTTGAAAACGAATTAGGACAAATGGTATCGGGTCAAATGGTGGATTTGACCCGATACTAACATCAGTTTGTTTAATTCAAGATAGCTATGTATATAGACGTATGTCAACTTGACCAAATTTATCGGATTTGATATGATCCGCATATCTTCGCAGATTGAGTTCTGCCCGACGCGGAGGATTTAGAAAGGCTTATCATTAGTCTCCACGTGACTACTATCCTAGAATAACATAAATAAACCAACCGCTTTTGTCGTTGAGCGGGATTTTGTGTTTTTCGTGGGTCAAGAGTTTATTAATTTTTATAAATATTTATTATTATGTCATCATCTTCACTTTCAACTCCCGTCAAACCTGAAAATTTGCCTGCTTCCGTGGCCGCCAGACCGAAAAAATATTTCAGTCGGTTCAAGGAGCCGCTGGCCCCGATGCCAAATTTGATTGAGGGGCAACTGCAGTCTTTCAAATGGGTTATTGAGGAAGGCATCGCCCAGGTTTTGAAAGAATTTTCTCCGATCAAGGATTATGCCGGTAAAAAATTCGAACTATCGTTCGGTTCATTTGAAGTTTCTAGACCCAGCTATACCGAAGAGCACGCCAAGGTGAACAAATTGACATACGAAGGTCAGCTCAAGGCCAGGATCAAACTGAAGAACAAGACTTTTGACTCGACAAAAGAGCAGGAAATATTTTTGTCGGAAATACCGCTCATGACTTCGCATGGCACTTTTATTATTAACGGCATTGAGCGTGTTATCACTCCTCAATTAGCGCGTTCATTCGGCATATTTTTTACTTTGAATGAAACACGCGGCCGTAATTTGTTCGGAGCGAAAATAATCCCTGCTCGCGGTGTTTGGATTGAAATCGAAACCGATACTGACGGCTCAATAATTGCCAGGATCGATCGAAAGAGAAAATTTCCGGTTACCTCACTATTGCGTATTCTTTTGCCAAAGGAACAAGCTGCAGATGCGAACATAGTCGAACTTTTCAAAGACAATGATGCCGCCAAAAAAGTCATAGAAATAATGCTCGCGAAAGATCATGCCAAAACTGCGGATGACGCGTTCATCGAAATTCATAAACGTTTGCGTGACGGCGACTTGACTACTGCAGATAATGCCAGGAGTTTTGTCGGCGATATTTTTACGCCCGAAAGATATGATTTGTCTCATGTCGGCCGTTTTCGCTTTAACAAGCGTTTTAACAAATCGATGGAAGAGAATGAAATTGAACGCAAAACTATTAACGCCGACGATATATCTACTATCGTTACGCACATAATTGCATTGGGCAACGATCCTGAGGCGCGCGAAGATGACATAGACCATTTGGGCAGTCGTCGTGTTCGCTATGTTGGCGAATTACTGCAGCAAAAAGTCCGTGTCGGTATGACACAGATCAAGAGAAACATTCAGGATAGAATGTCGACAATCGAACCGAACGTCAGCTTGCCGGTAAATTTCATCAGTCCCAGACCGCTCCAAGCTCGCATCAAGGAATTTTTCACCACAAACCAGTTGTCAATGTTCATGCAGCAAGAAAACGTTTTGTCGGAAATCGAAAATCTCCGTCAACTAACCGCTCTGGGACCGGGCGGTCTCACACGCGAACGTGCCGGTTTTGAAGTCCGCGACGTGCACCCGTCTCACTATGGACGTCTCTGTCCGATTCACACACCAGAAGGTCCAAACATCGGTTTGGTTTTGCGTCTAGCTACTTATGCCAGACTCAATGATTTTGGCATGATCGAAACACCGTACGCAATAGTAAAAGACGGTCGTGTCACCAGCGAAATAAAATATTTAAACGCCCTAGAAGAAGAGACTCATCGTATCGCTCATGCAGCCACACCTTATGACAAAGATGGTTATATTACCGATGAAAGGGTCGAGATACGTATTGCCGGCAAACCGGGTATGGCAAAAAAAGAAGAAGTAGACTATATAGACGTTTCGACCAATCAGGCGTTTTCTATTGCTACCTCACTCATTCCGTTTTTGAACCACGACGATGCTAACCGTGCGCTCATGGGATCGAACATGCAAAAACAAGCCACCCCTTGTTTGGTGCCAGAAGCCCCGTTGGTTGCTACCGGCATTGAACGCAAAGCAGTCGAAGACACCGGTCGCATAATTTTGGCTCCCGAAGACGGAAAAATTGTTCATGTTGATGCTAAACACATCGTTTTTGAGTCAAAGAAAAATAAAAAATATGAATTCGAACTGGTGCGGTTTTCTCGCACCAATGGTTTTACCGCATTTCATCAGCGCGCCATCGTCAATGTCGGCGATACGGTGAAAAAAGGCGATGTTTTGGTTGACACTTCGACTTCTGACCAAGGACAAATCGCTCTGGGACATAACATGTTGGTAGCTTTTATGTCATGGTCCGGGAACAATTATGAAGACGCCATAATTTTGTCGGAACGCGTTGTTAAAAACAGTAAATTTAGCTCGATTCATATAGAGGAATTTGTGGTCAATGTTCGTGACACCAAAATCGGTCCGGAAGTGACGACCTGCGATATCCCGAATGTTGGTGAACTCAAGCTCAAAAATTTGGATGAGGATGGTATTGTTCGTATCGGTGCCGAGGTTCGTCCCGGTGACATTCTGGTTGGCAAAATTACACCGAAAGGCGAAACGCAGCTAACGCCGGAGGAACGTCTGCTCCGCTCGATTTTTGGCGAAAAAGCTCGCGATGTCAAAGACACCTCAAAGAGAATGGAAGGCGGTAAGCGCGGTCGAGTCATCTCGGTAAAAATATTCTCTCGTGAAAAAGGCGACAAACTGGAATCCGGTATTATAAAACGCATTTTTATAGAAGTCGCTCAGGTTCGCAGTGTCTCTGTCGGTGATAAATTGGCCGGTCGTCACGGTAACAAAGGTGTCATTTCGCGTATTTTGCCCGAAGAAGACATGCCGTACATGGATGATGGAACACCGGTCGACGTAATCTTGACCCCACTGGGAGTGCCAAGCCGCATGAACTTGGGTCAGATATTGGAGCTTCACTTGGGGTTGGCAGCGCATACTCTGGGTTATCAGGCCATTGTGCCGCCAT
>JAGWNR010000059.1 GCA_028871265.1 Patescibacteria group bacterium | reverse complement strand
AATTGCTCCGCATACATCAAAAATTGAATTATATTCATCATCCGGTAATTCATATGATGTTTTAATCGGCCCGAATCATGTTCCGGCGATAGCCACAGGGCAGGGCGGAGGTTCATTTTCTGCTTCTGTCTCTAGAGAAGCCGGCATTAATGTCGGAGATGAAGTTACACTCTCATCCGTTCCAAACAATCAATTCGCAATTGTATCAGCAGTGATTGCAAATCCGGCGGAGCCTTTTGAAAAAGTTTTTTTTGCTGAACCGATTAATCCGTACGAACTGTCACTGGTTTTGATCAATATGGGTTCAAGATCATTGGAATCACTGGGTCAAGTGTCAACTACATCTATAAAATAATGAGACAAAAGAAATTGTATATTCGTTTAATTTCAGATTTAATCATGGTGGTTTTGATCGCTTGGGCGCCAATTTGGTTGATCGTTGCGGCTGCCCTTGTATTTGTTTGGATATGCTCGACTTACTATGAAATAATTTTTATTGGAGTTATACTCGACATATTGTACGGCAGCATTCATTTCTTAGGTCTTTTTTCTGCTGTCGCAATTTTAATTATAGTTGAGATTGTAAAACAAAGAATGAGATTTTAATTCAATTTTTAAATTATGCTTTTTTTAAAGAAAAAACTTTTCAAAAAAAAATATGTTCGAAATGAAATTTTTCCGGATGAAATTTTGGCGGAGTCACAAAATCGGCCGGAATTTGATGTGGCTCAGTTTGAAGGACGTTTGACTAGACCGATTTCAACCGCCAGTTTGATCGGAATCATTTTTACCGCACTGGTTATTATAGTTCTATTTGCCAGTAGGGCATGGTTTCTTCAGGTTGCACAAGGTTCAACATATGCCGATTTGGCTACAAAAAATACTCTCCGCTCGACACCGCTTTTTGCCACACGAGGACTAATATACGACAGAAATGGCATGGAATTAGCGTGGAATATTCCGGGACCAGACGGTGACCCGGATGTGCCCCGTCGCGCGTATGCTACGACGACCGGTTTGTCACAAACATTAGGTTACGTACAATATCCATCAAAAGATTCGGCCGGTTTTTATTATCAAGAGGACTTTGTCGGTGAGGATGGTGTTGAAAAATATTTCAACGATCTTTTACAAGGGAGAAATGGTCTGCGTTTATTGGAGGTTGACGCTCAGGGTAATATTCAGTCTCAAAATCTAGTCGAACCGCCTGTTCCTGGCCAAAATATTAATTTGTCAATAGACTCTAGAATTGAAAGCGATTTATATCGCAATATTGAGTCTGTTGCTGTAGATCACGGTTTCAATGGTGGCTCTGGGATCATCATAGATGTTCACACGGGTGAGGTGATTGCTATCACCAGTTACCCTGAATATAATTCTCAGATTATGACTGATAAAACCAACAGTGCGGCCATAAAATCTTTTCTGAGTAATCCGCAAAATCCATTTCTTGATCGGGCAATTAACGGCTTGTATGCTCCCGGTTCGACAGTCAAACCTTATGTCGCAATGGGAGCTCTGAATGAGGGAATTATCGATCCTTTAACAAAAATTCTTTCGACAGGATCAATTTCCTTGCCAAATCCGTATGATCCGTCAAACCCCAGTATCTTCAAGGATTGGCGAGCTCAAGGGTGGGTTGATATGCGTGATGCCTTGTCGGTATCTTCTGATGTGTATTTTTATGAGGTTGGTGGCGGTTTTGAAAATCAAAAAGGTCTAGGCATTGACAAATTAGATCAGTACTTTAAATTATTTGGTTTCGGCGAAGCCTTGCCGGCAGATTCATTTTTTGCCGGTGCAGTAGGTACTGTACCTTCAATTGCATGGAAGGCCGTGACATTTCCTTCTGATCCAATTTGGCATATTGGTGATACATATCATACGGCTATTGGTCAGTATGGTTTTCAGGTATCTCCGGTTCAGATGGTTAGGGCGATAGCGACAATTGCAAACAATGGTGAACTTTTGAATCCGACGATCTTGAAAACGTCTACTCCGTCGATTGAACGTAGTATTAATTTACCGTCCAATGATTTTCAGGTCGTTCGAGAGGGTTTGCGTCAGGGCGTTACCAGTAAACTGGGCACCGATGGAGCCTTGAATGTGCCTTATGTTGCGATTGCAGCAAAATCAGGAACAGCCGAATTGGGTGTGACAAAGCAAACGGTGAATTCCTGGATTACCGGTTTTTGGCCGTATGATAATCCGCATTATGCTTTTGCAGTGGTTATGGAACGCGGACCCGTTCACAATCTAATTGGTGCTGCCGCAGTTATGCGATATACATTGGACTGGATGAATACAAATACGCCAGAGTATTTCAAATAATGCTAGGTCACACCTGAGTTAGCTCTGATAAACCCGCTCTGTTTCCTCAATCATTTTTTCCAAGGAAAAATCTTTTAACACTTTTTCACGCAGAGCGTTTCCGTAGGCGCGGCGTTCATCTGGATGTTCCAGTAAAAAAGTGATCGCATGGGCCAATTCACCCGGTTTTTTCGGTTGGACCAGGATGCCGGATTTCATGTCGGTAATTATTTCCGGAATGCCGCCGACTACTGTGGAGACGACCGGCAGGGAAGCGCAACCGGCCTCCAGAATGGTGTAGGGCAAGCCTTCTTTGTGTGAAGGCAACGTAAATATTGAAAAGGCCTTTAAATATTCGTTTGCATGTTCTGTGTAGCCGACCAATTTAAATATGTCACTTAGTTCGGCTTGTTCTATGAGTAATTCAAGTTTTTTTCTTTCTTCACCTTCACCAGCAACGATGAATAAACTGTTTGGGTGAGTATTTTTTATAATTTTTGCCGCTTGAATCAAATCCAAAAGCCCTTTGTTGCGATGCAATTCTGCGATGGTGCCAACAATATTTTTTTTGTTAAAGTCGGCAAATGCCATGCCAATTTTTTGAGCAAAAAATTGTTTTGCACCGTCGATTGACATAAAGGTCGGTGGACGCACGCCCAAATATATCCGGTGCAATTTGCCTGCCACTGCGGGAAAATGTCGAGTTTGGTCCAATTCTTTCTCAGAGATTAAGATAATTTCATGGCACAAAAGCATAGTTAGCCAAGAAAAAACAGCAATTAATGTTCGCTCTAGTAGTGGTCGCGGTTCATTGAAAGCCCAACCGTGAATGGTGTAAACAATTTTCTTGACACCCAGTAATCTGCCGGCTACCGCGCCGAGCCCGGCTGCCTTTGGACTGTGGAGATGCAGAATGTCCGGTTGATGGTGTTTGATAATGGAATAAAGCTCGCGAAATGAGCCGGCGTCCTTTGTTGCCGATACGTCTCGACCCAGAGATGAGATCGAATGAGTGAAAATGCCGGCTTCTTCCAAGCGATTTTTTAAAATACCGTCTCCGCCAACCGCCGCAATGACCTCATGCCCCCTGGTTTTCATGGACAGAGCCAAGTCGAAAACGTGTCTTTGTGCGCCACCCCAATTTGACTTGGTCACGCAGTACAGGATTTTCATGCCTTTACAATATCACATTTTTCCGCATAATAGTGTGGTGACTATTTCTAGACGTAGTGAATCCATTATATTGTTTCTGGGCGATATAATTGTCCTCACATTTGCCTTGTTTCTGGCTTTTACTATCCGTTACGGTTCTATGCCGTCGCCAAGCGTTTTTGGCAGTTATTTATTGCCATTTTCCTTCCTTTTTATTGTTTCAGTATTCATTTATTTTGTCGCCGGCCTATATGACAAACATACTCTGGTTATAGTTCGACGCATTCCGCAAATTTTATTGGGTGTCCAAGGCGTAGTGGCTATTATAGCCGTTGCCTTCTTCTATCTGGTTCCGTTTTTTGTAATTGCACCGAAAACATTTTTGTTTATTTATTTGGTTTTGGCCTTGGCCTTTGGTAGTGGTTGGCGCATGAGTTATGTCGCTTTGTTCAAAGTCAGTAAACGCCAACCGTCGCTGCTCATTGCTACTGGCAAAGAATCAGAAGATTTATATGAAGAAATAAATGGCAATGCTCGCTACGGTCTTACTTTTGTTAATCATCTACAGACCGCTACAAATGATGTTGTCAATTTGATCAAAGAAAAAAACGTTACTTTTATTGCCGGTGATTTTACTGATGTTGAGATGCAGACTGTACTGCCGTCGCTCTATCAATTTTTCTTTAAAGGCGTTGAATTTGCCGATATACGTGATTTATATGAAGATATTTTTGATCGCGTGCCACTGTCACTGATTGATGATGCCTGG
>JAGWNR010000058.1 GCA_028871265.1 Patescibacteria group bacterium | reverse complement strand
ATTAGGTCGGACCTTGTCCAGAGGACCTATTTTCGTGTTGAAATTTCTACTTTTAACTTTTCAATAATCTCCTCCGCTGTGAGCTGGCCAATCTGACCGGCGTCGCGAGATTCAAGGGTGGCTTTGTGAACGGCGGCGTCTTTGTCACCAATGATGATAAAGTAGGGCGCGCGGCTCATTTTGGCATTGCGGATTTTCTTGCCAAAGCCTTCTTTTGATAAATCTATTGTCGTGCGGATACCCAGAGCGTGTAGTTTTTGATATAGGTCAGAAGCGATGTCGTGATGTGCTTCACCAACCGGCACAATGGAGACCTGGGTCGGAGCGAGCCAGAGAGGGAAATTACCACCATAGTGCTCAATCAAGAAACCGATAAATCGTTCATGTGTGCCTAGCGGTGCACGATGAATACAAAGTGGTGTTTTTTTGGTGCCGTCACTATCGATATAAGTGAGACCGAATCGTGCCGGTACGGCAAAGTCGACCTGATTGGTAGCTAGAGTAAATTCTCGACCAATAGCAGACCAGACTTGGACATCGATTTTTGGTCCATAGAAGGCGGCTTCATTTGCCACTTCGACATAGGGTATTTTTGAATCGATGAGAACCTGGCGAACCATGTCTTCGGTTTTTTTCCACAGAACGGGATCATTGACATATTTTTGGCCAAGTTTTTTGGGGTCATGAGTGGAAAAGCGCATAATGTATTTACCAATGCCAAATGTTTTAAAGTAGTGGAGATACATTTCGTTTACGGCGCGAAATTCATCGGCAAATTGTTCTTCGGTGCAATAGATGTGAGCATCGTTCATTTCGAGCATGCGCACACGCATGAGTCCAAACAGTTCGCCGGATTTTTCGTGACGATAGCAAGTGCCGTATTCGGCCAGACGCAATGGTAATTCTTTGTATGAACGAAGGCTTGAGTCAAAGATTTTGTGGTGATGCGGGCAATTCATGGCCTTCAAATAATATTTACCACCCTCATATTCCATTGGTGGGAACATGCTCTCTTCGTAGTAGGGCAGATGGCCGCTCTTTATATACATGCTTTCCTTGGCAATGTTGGGTGTGCGGACGCGACTGTAGCCATGACGAAATTCGGTTTCCTTTGCCAGTTTTTCGAGTTCTTCGACAATAACTGTTCCATTAGGAAGCCAAAGCGGTAAACCTGGGCCGACGTCTTCGTCAAATGTAAAGAGGCCAAGTTCCTTGCCGAGTTTGCGATGATCGCGCTTTTCGGCTTCGACTAACATTTCTTCATATTCATCAAGCTTTTCTTTGGTTTCAAAGGCTAGACCGTAGATGCGGGTGAGCATGGCGTTCTTTTCATCACCGCGCCAATAGGCGCCAGCGGTGCGAGTGAGCTTAAAACTGCCAGGTTTTATTTCGGCAGCAGGATGTTCCAAATGTCCGCCGCGACAGAGGTCTTCGAAATCGCCGCATTTGTAAAGGGTAATCTTTTCATTTTTGCTCACAATCTCGTCGATTAGTTCAAGTTTGTATGGATTTCCTTTAAAAATTTTTTTGGCCTCACTCTCGGAAACTTCGCGATGAGAAAAGGCTAGCCAGGTCGATAGAATTTTTTCCATTTTCTTTTCAATTTTCGGCAGGTCTTTGTCGGAAATGGGGGTGGAAAATTGGAAATCATAATAAAAACCATTGTCGATTGCAGGACCGATGGTGGGCAATGCATCAGGGTAAAGTTCAAGGACGGCCGAGGCCAAAAGATGGGCCAGTGTGTGACGGAGATGGGGTAGGAAGTCGGGGTTTGCTTTCATGTGTGTTTGATTATGTTTATAAAGTTAAAAAACTACAAAGCCGAGACAGATACTTCTTCCGAGGAGACTTGCGAGCGCGACTGGCGCGAGCACGAGGAATTTTCTAGCAAGAAAATATCCGTGCTCCGAGGAGGAAGTTCCGTCGAGGCTTGCTTTTATCAAGTACTAAAAATACCCGAACATACGCGCAGTTCAAAAACTTTGCGTATGCCCGGGCGAATCTGTTTCAAATTCAGATCGCGGTTCCACCGGACTTCTTGTCCTGCGTAGCTTTCTTGATCTCCGTAGCTTTAGCGAAGGAGGTAGCGAAGCAGGATTCTCTTTTTGTGACAGATTGGTTCCTGGGCCAGTGGCTTTGGACTCGTCCTGCGAAGTCCCGATGCTAATCGGGACGGAGCAGGAGACCGCAGTTGGTAATCGCGGCGATTTCTGTTAAATAAATTATACTCCCAAAATTGAAGTAACGACATATTGACATTGTATTGTAGATGTGTTAGGGTCAAACCAGACTCGAGGAAACCCGTTGTTTTCTCATCTGTGAGTCTTTGAAAATAAAATAGTAAAAGTAAAGCCTATGGATCACAAAACATCAGCAGTTTTGGAGGCGGTCGTGACGTCTGTAGATGGCAGAAAAGGAAGAGAATACGTTGTCGCAAGACTGACAACTTCTTTACCTCGTCCAGCCAATCTACCGGCAGAAGCGACAGTGACCTTCTCTTTGTCTGAATGGAGTGGTGAGCATCCGCCTAAAAATGGCCAGCTTGTCATTCTGGAAGACATTGAGAAATTCGCCAAGGGTTGGAGGGCTCGATCGGCTAAGCCGATTCGAGCGTAACAGCAATAGTCAAATAAACAAGAAACAAAAAGTAAATAGGAATAGTTATGAGCATTAAAAAAGTAAAATTGTCGGAATTGAAAGAAACGTTTGTGGTGAGGATTGAACTCAACCGCGAACACGTCGAACATCTGCGCGATCTGATTGATACCGGCGTCGAATTGGAACCGTTGTTGGTTTCATTCGACGATATGGAACTCATTGATGGCCGCCATCGCAAGGCCGCTTACACCGAACTCGGCATTACCGAAGTTCCGTGCAAGTTCAAGAAGTTCGATTCCAACGGCGACAAGATCGTTGCTGCACTCCAAGCCAATGTCGGTGGTTCATTGCCTCCGACTCCCGCAGATATCAATCACACTATGCAGATCATGCTTCTTGCCGGTGAGACCAGAAAGTCAATCATCGAGAAGGTGAGTGGTGTCGTGGGTTTTCCCAAAAAACTGGTGCAGAATCATCTGGACCGTGTCCAGTCTGATATGGTCAAGGCTCGTTTGCGCAAAGCTGTGAATGCCGTAACGACTGAAGGCAAGACTGTGCCGGAGGCGGCTTCCGAATTTGGCGTTAAATTGGAAACTTTGCAGCGGAACATCGCTGGCAAAGTTGACGACGGTAGCACCAATGCTCAGCAACTCAAATCGCATTTGAGCAAGGAATACGGCAAGCTTACTCTGATCTGCGGTCACAATTTGTCGAAAATGATTCGTGATCTGAAAGATGGCGTCATCACGGTTTCCGAATCGGAAGACGTCATCAGGCATCTCAAGAAGCTTACGGACAGGTTCAATCACTACCACAGCGAATGGTTGAAGCGCTTTGGCACGCATCTCGGCACGGTTGAAAAGGCCGAGAGAGCTTCGGTCAACCATGCCCGCAAAGCACAGGTGTCGCTTGGCAAGCGTGCGCTTGGCCGTATGGGACTGTAACCATCAACAATAAGCCAACGAAACAAAAGCAAAAGACTGATTGTTATGAAAAAAGTAACACAGCAACAACAGACGAACACGGATAGTAAACTCACCGTCGAGCAGTTCGTTCTCAAGGCGATTGACGCTTTGGCCGCCAAGGACAAGAAGACTGGCGAGACCAGGAAGACCATCCACACGGTCTATTCCGGCTTCAACGATGCCTTCAGGGAGTATTTTCCAGGGACTGATCCAATCCAGGAAGTCAAAAAGTTGGTTGAAGAAGGGAAGATCTGTTTCAGATTCTGTCGTGGAGGAGCAATCATTGGTCGCCCCGGCGTAATCACTATGGGTAATTCATCTTCTGAGACCCTTAAGAAAATGGGATTGTAGTTTTAATCACACCACCACTCGCGTGACAGGCGGGCGGTGGTTTTTTTGTTGCGCAGGTCTCACCTGAGTGTATAATCCGTACATGACCTTCACTGAAAAAGTTTATGCCGTGGTGCGGAAAATTCCGAAGGGGAAGACGATGACGTATACGGCAGTTGCCCGGGCAATCGGCCGGCCAAAAGCAGGCCGCGCGGTCGGGACTGCTTTAAGTAAGAATTATAATCTAGCCATTCCTTGTCATCGCGTCATTCGAAGCGACGGAAAAATGGGTGGCTATAATCGCGGCGGGGTGAAAAAGAAGGAGGAAATTTTAGATACAGAAAAGCTATTTTAATTCTGAGGGTTTTAATTTTTAAAAAATAACGTTACAATACAGCCATGAACTTGACCCAAAAAATTGA
>JAGWNR010000057.1 GCA_028871265.1 Patescibacteria group bacterium | reverse complement strand
TTTTGTGACTACCAGCTTCTTCTTGCCATCATGTAGCAATATATGCCCGCCGACATCAATTTCCTTTGGCAGCAACGGATAATTGACGGAAACACGCTTTTCATCACCGATAATTTTATCGGTTGTCAGAGTAAAAGTTTCGCCTTCTTTCAAAATTATCGCACCGTCCTTGAAATCACCAATACGAATCTTTGGTCCGGCCAAATCTTGGAGAATTGCTACCGATGCGCCGTTTTCCTTCATTACAGCGCGCAAATTATCTACACGATTTTGATGCTCGGCGAAATCACCGTGTGAAAAATTGAGCCGCATGACATTCATGCCCGCCTCGACCAGAGATTGCAAAGTTTCCTTTTTTTCTGTAGCCGGACCGATAGTGCAGACGATTTTGGTTTTTTTGTCGAAAAAGTTTGGATGCATATATGTTAAAAGACTTAAAAATAAATAGATTTCTAATCTTACGGCAAAATAGAAATTTGTAAAGGAGAAAGTCGGCTTTTGATCGACTTTTTTTATATTTACCCAACCTAACGCGAAGCCGGCTTTGGATTGAGAGGATATAGCTTGGAATCAACCGTCCGTGCGAAACAATAATTTCCGGCCGGATGTGTCCAGTCATAATTGGAGGTAGCACCGGCCGGTACAACAGGCATGTTGTAAACACCCGCTTGATTTTCTTCGCTCGATGGCAAAGCGAAATCAGCGCACAATTCGAACGAATTGGTGGTTGTAGATTGATATTGATACGGCTTTTTTGTATCTGGGTCAACTATTGAACCATACTGAATAATTGAGGCGAGCGACGTCGTAGCCGGTAATTTTCCGTTATTTTGCCAATAAGAGATAATTTGCGATTGAAGATTCTGTAAATCGGTTATGCGTTGTTGATCGAACCTAATGGCGCGTTGCTTGGCCGGTGAACCGACAATGATAAAGCCGCCGACAATCGCCGCCAAAGCCAAAACTAGACCGATCCATGCCAAAACGGTAGTCCACCTTGAGCTTGATCGATTCCGCATCAACAGATAGTAGACAAAAACTACAGCCGACACAACAAAGACAATGACGACTTTCCAAATAAATCTTTCGGTCACTTCCCCATTTAAATAAGTGTTGATGAGCGCGATGAGGTCGCCGGCAATGGTCGCGCCGGTCAAAAATAAGGTCAAGTAAATGCGCCATCGACGAATCCATAGATCGCGCTTTTCAGGCATTTTTGTAATATCGCGAATCAGTGTCCATTCTATAACATACAGAATTGGCACAAGCACGATCAATAATGAAACCGGCCAAATTATTGAACTAACAGAAAAATAGGGTGCAAGTGTGTCCGGCAGAGCCTTGTTCACAACAGCAAAGCCCAAATTCATTAGAGCAATCGCCGAGACATACAGCGCAATGGTCGCGCCCAGATGCATGAAAAAATCGCGTGGTGTAGTTTTCATATGTATAAAGTATTAAGGTATAAATGTATAAAAGTATAATACCACAATAAAACCAGGTTGATTTTGTGACTTAATTTTGCTATAGTTTTCCTCGTTATACTTGTCCTTTGTCCCTTCGCTTGCGCGCATAGCTCAGTTGGTAGAGCACACCACTGATACTGGTGGGGTCCTAGGTTCGAATCCTAGTGCGCGCACAAAAATTTTATGTTAATATGTTGACATGAATGAAAATGTCAAAAACATAGCCAAGGCCGCAAAACCTACTTTTGCTAAATATGGCGTTCGTTATGCAGGATTATTTGGATCTCAAGCTCGCGGTGATGCCAAACCAGACAGTGATGTGGATATATTGATATCGCCTGGCGACAAGCCATTTTCTGTTTGGGATATTGTCGGTATGAAAAATGAATTATCTGAACTACTTAAAAAGCAAGTCGATTTAATTTTTGAAAAAGCAGTTGTTCCATATTTCAAAGATTACATTTTTCGTGACTTAAAGATTATATATGGCTCAAGATAATAACAAAGACGACAAGGCGTATTTACTTCTAATGCTTGACGCGATCGCCAAGATAAAAGGCTTCACCGCTGACATGTCATTTGAAGATTTTTCTAAAGACGGTAAAACCCAGAGTGCCGTTATCATGCAACTACAAGTTATAGGTGAACTAGCAAAGAAAGTCCCGGAAGAAATAAAAACGGCAATCAATATACCATGGAAAAATATGGCCGGTTTTCGTGATATGATTTCGCATAATTATTTTGGGCTGGATATTATGTCAGTGTGGCACACGGTAGAAGACAGCGTACCGAAAACGGAAATAGAACTGCAAAAATATATCAATGCGAGAAAATAATTGATAGGTTCGTTTAAACGCGAGCAATATCAGTAATGACGGGCGGAGGTCAACGCGCCCTTATCTACCAGGTGGCTCGCGCACCACCAGCCCTCCAAAGGCGGTAGAACGGGTGGCGAATGTGGTCTGATGAATCTTGCCCTATGTATATAGAAACATTCGTGGTATTATTTAACGATAATAATACCAACATGAGCAATAAAAAATTATTTGAATATATTGCTGAAGCTAGAAGACGTGGTATGACGGATAATATGATCCAACAAGAATCATTGAAAAGTGGTTGGAACATTGATGAAATAACTGATGCACTCTCACCGGCTGTATCTTCACCAAAGAAAAAAAGTAGAATAATTATTGTGGCGACTCTTATTATCATAGGAGTTGTTATTTTACTAGTAGTAGTTCAAGCATTAAGTGGATCGAACGGTGGGGCTAAACCTTACACCGGAAAGGTCTCAATTACTGAAGTACAAGGTTTTGATCCAAAGCTCAATGGAAAGAACATCGTTACTGATAACGCCGGTAAGTGGTATGTATGGGGGCAAGGTCCGTCATGGGATACTAGCTATTATAGGATTCAAGATGTAACGGCAGTACCACTAAAATTTATACATGACAAATTCGATCCGCCTAACCCTCCATTCTGGGGCAATAGCGACAATAGCGCTGATATAGTTAAAAAATTTCCAAATTCTCCCGGAGCGTATTTTATGAGATTGAGAACGACTGGTTATCCGTCTTTTATTCTTTCTCCCAACGGTAACCAATATTTGATAACCGCTGGAAATGACCCGAGTTGGAGTCTTGCATATAGGCTAATAGGCGATCAGTTCATTCCATTTTTTGATGCACCGAATGTAGCATTGAATTTTAGCAGTGACGAAGTTGGGAATGCTTATATCACTATAGCCAATGCTTCTACCGGAGGAACAGCAGTTTATAGACTGAATGGCGATTCAATCACAGAAATCAAAGGTCTTGAAAACGGTTACGATTATAGTTTTGCTCTGAATGGTCCAGACCACAGTTATGCTGTATTAACTGATGGTCCTGGCCCAGACTATGATCATCCGCACCGTTTTGCGAACTCACATGTCTTTCAAATTGTCGGCGATCATGCAGTTAAAATCTCTCAGTTAGATGGTTACAACCGCGGTGTTAGTCTTTCTCTCGACGATAAAGGGAATGTGTATGCTACCGGACAATCAAGCACAAAACTCCCGGATTCTTCTGATCGTTCGCAAATAAATCCAAAGCCAGATGTGAATGATTACTATAAAATCAACGGTACCGTAGCGACTAAAATAGCTATGATACCGGCGCCAGAGCCGCAGAAAAATTATGGCGGTGAAACGTACGGCGGAAGTGGTACCGCATCAACATTTGAGGATGATTTGGGCAATGTCTACCAAATGGTCATCCAGATTGGCGAGCCTCTTTGGAAGTGTCAACTCTATAAAGTTGAGGGCCAACAACGATATCTTGTTCTCGACAATTTAAATGATGTCGGGTGCTCTGATGTGTATACAAATAAAAAAGGAGAATGGATAGTTGTGAACAAAGGAGATATATATGGCGGGTCTAAGACGAGGGTCTATGTTCTAGATGGACGTATCGCATATTATGTAAAAGATTTCGAAAATATGCGCTATTTAACTTTGTCTTATGACAACACAGGAGATTTCTGGTACGGAATAACTCAAAATGATAAGGGTGGCACAAGCATTGATACCGATACGAGTATGTATAAAATCTCCTTCAATAACCAAAAATAAAAACATGAACCCTGATTCAAACATCACTCCTGTATCAGCTACCAATCCAGTGAATTTTCCAGCTCCTAGGAAAAAAGCCAAGATCAAGAAATCATATATTATCGCCCTCGTGTATTCTTTGCTTCTTCTTGTGCTTGGAATCTATCAGTTAATCAGTGAGATAAATTTTATCAGCTATTGGCATACTCAAGGCACGATGCAATTTGTCGAAAATCACGCTGTAGCTGTTGACAAAGCGTTTAATTGGTCAGCCGCTCT
>JAGWNR010000056.1 GCA_028871265.1 Patescibacteria group bacterium | reverse complement strand
TGTTTGCCCCTTGGGCGAGCATTGTTGCCCGGGCCAACGTTTGTACCGAACAAACCCTCAATTAACCGCTTTGACCAAGTTTGAGAGATTGCGACCGGATTTATTAAAAAATGATAAAAGACCGCTGGACTTGTTCCGATGGTAAGCATATGTTCGTGTTGTATGCTCGATTTCGATCACGATGACATCCAAGCAGTAATAAAAGCCGCAAAAGACGTGCGGCCGAAATATCACGGCTGGATTGCAAATCCACTATCTTCGCTTCCTGAACCAAAAGCGAAACTAAAAGCCGCCATCAAGGATCGGATCAAGCTTTTGGCTGGATCATACATCGCTCTTGCCGGGTTTGTTGATGACGATGATTTGATAGCGGCCGAGGGTGATGCGGGAAAGACGAAAGCAATCTATCAGGAAGTACTTAGAGATACAGAAACAGCACAGAAGGAAATGAGAGAGTTTAAAATTGTTGACTGTAATTAATTTTTTATCTTTCGAATAAATAGGATAGAAAACAATCCAAGTACGCCGCTGATTAAAAATCCTGATGAGAGCCCCAACGTCTGCGACAACAAACCGATAAGCAGAGGTCCTACCATATCGCCAAATTCTTTGAATGAACCGGCTATTCCCATTGTTTCTCCAAGCCTTCCTTCTTTTGCAAGTTTGCTCATCAAAGTATCGGTATTTGTCCAGACAGTACCAACACCGACTCCGGCGATAATTGAAAGAATTATAAACAGAACACTATGCGTGAAGGTAATAAAAATTATCGCCAACGCGGACAAAACGAGTCCTGTTTTAATAACAACCACAGGATTATTTTTGTCGGCCAAAATACCGGCCACAGGCTGAATCAAGAGGTAGCTTAGAGCGACCACCGATATGATTATGCCCGACTGGAACGGCGTGTATCCTAAATTGGAAATATATACAGGCAGAAAACCGAACAGTATGCCCACAAAAAACATGTTTATAACAATAACCAGATACCAGGGCAATAAAACCGGGTCACGAAAAACTTTCGTAAAGGCCTTTAGCGACATCTCGTCATCTTCCCGGAATGCTTCTTTGCCACCATCTTCCGTCTTGGGTAGAAAGACTGCTAAAACAAAGGCTATGATTCCAATGATGGCCGAAGCGATAAAAATACTCGCAAAATTCGATTTGAATACGAGAAATCCACCCACGATCGGGCTGATCACATAACCTGATCCTTTAATCGCATTGTAGATTCCGTATGCTCTGCCGCGATTTTCTTTGAAATATTCGGCAACCAGAGCAAGCGAAACGGCTGATAAAGCGGCGGCACCAACTCCCTGCATAAAGCGGATCAACAAAAGCAAGGATGGAGGAATAATAAGATAAAGTGCTGAAGCTAAGATAAATACCGCGATGCCTGCCATCATTGTCCGCTTCATACCTTGTCGATCAGCTATGGCGCCGAAAATTGGCTTCGAAACAATTTCCGCCAAATCATAGGCCGCGATCAGGAGGCCGATCATGGCCAGCCCTATGCCAACTTCTTTGGCATAGGTTGGCAAATTAACTGCTACGATATGAGCGCCGAAAGAGGTAACAAAGCCGATAAAACCCAGAATGAAAGCAATCCAAAACGAACTCTTTAATTGTAGTTTTTTGTTCTCCATACTTACTTAGTGAACGTATTGATTATGTCCATGTCACAATAAAATTCGAGAGCTATGTATATGACTCCGAACACCGCCACGGCAATTATCCAAACGATATTCGATTTAATTTTTTGGTAGAGATAGCGCATGTTTTCTAATAAATTTATCAAAAACAAAATATGCTAGCGCAGATATGACAATCGAAAGCACCACGCTTCCAACAACATCGATTAGGTGATGAATGCCAACGTAGACTCTCGATATACCTACCAAGATCGCTATAGCCCAAACCATAGCCGAAGTCTTTTTACTGAAGGGATAAATTATTGATGCGATTGCGGACACGAGCAGAACATGATCAGACGGAAAACCGTTGTCAGGATCGTGTGGAATAAGCGGAGTAAAGTGGCCAACTACGAAAGGACGGGCGTCGAAATACAGCCATGCGCCAATTTTCGAAACGATATATATTGTCGGCAAAGCAATTATTCCAAAAATAATAATATCTTTTTTACTTTCTCTTGGAAGTTTCCAAAACCAGGCAAGGACTATAAGACCAGCCAGCAGGTAAAGATATCTTGCGCCAAAAATAAAAAAGTAATCTGCAAATGTCATAAAATTATTTCAAGAAAATTATGTATAATTTACCGTCTGTAAAAAACTGATCGCCAGTAAAGTTTTGTCCAAGCACGGGCGCGACTGACTGGATCTTCTGAGAACTGCCAACCAAGCTAACTTTTTCAAGATTGGAGAATAGTAATTCTCTTTCGGAATCAATGTCCGGCGCTATCTTATGTGTGATTAGCCACTTTATACCGGTATCTAAACTGACAGTGCCGACATAAACATGTTGACCATCCAAGGTTTGGATATTTGTTTTCCAAAATCTAGCATGATGACGCTCGCGAACACTTTGAGCATCGGTCGGTTTTTCAAAACCGAAGTCATGGACTTTGGCGTTCCAGAATGATGGGGTCATAGGTGCCGTCGGGTAATTCTGATTCAACAGTGCCGTTTTGGCCAGCTGAAACAGCGAAGTGACATCTGGTTGCCCGGCAAGAGCCCAGCCTGCGTTTTGCATATTACTAATTAATTCTTGATCGTCTTTAACTACAAATACCAGACTGATCGGTTCTTGGTTGTCGCCTATGAGCGTTTCCGTATTTTTTGGCAGTTTACCTTCCTGAAAAACATTCTGAATATCGCTGGCGACAATCACACTCGGATTCTCTTTTTGAGTATTTAGAGGAGGATTATAATTCAAGGCAAAACCAACATAGAAAATAAGACTGGCAAGAGGCAGGATCACTGAAGCAATTTTAACATTACGAGAAACTGTGACTGTCTCCTCCGGTTTGTGTCGCTTTAGCCATTCAGCAATGCTGATGCCGATGATGAGCCACAAAGCCCCTAAAAGATAGCCACCCCAAACATCGCTTAAATAGTGGACACCGAGATAGAGACGGCTCAAGCCGACTCCCAAAATTATCACCAAGCTAGCAAATAAAACATTAGCTTTTGTTTTCCAATGCTTATGCTGTCTGAATAAAATATAGGTCAGAAAACCGTAGAAAGCGACTGCCATTGTCGCATGACCGCTTGGGAACGAAAAACCGTTCTCGACGTAGTATGCTATATCAGGCCGTGGCCGATGGATGATTATTTTGCTCAATGTGTAAAACAGATACGAACCGCTGATCGTGACCCAGAAAGGCAAGAGATAAATTCGCTTTTTCCATATCCACAAAAGAATGGATGCAATAACCGCAAAGCTCACAATCATCTCCCATTTTGCAAACAGTGTGACCCAAAGGAAAACCCTAATAAGTTCGGCATCTCGAAAAACATATAGCAGATTTGCCACACGGATATCGGCCGCAACCAAAGGTTCGGCAGTGATAACATCCTGAATTGTTCCTATAAAGGCCGAGAGAATATAAACAAGAGCGATAAATAAAAGCGTTAGTGGCAGGCCGGAGAATTTATTCCTGTCGAGCCGTCTTTTTAGAAAATCAAAAAAACTAGGATGTTTGCGAACAAATTTTTGAACATCCGGATTTGCTACAACGGCATTCTTGACCGAGACTAATATCGACCTCAGAAATGCAAAGAAGGAATGCGAGTATTTAACTATGATCCTAACAAGAATGACAGTAATGATTACTGCAATGATGAAAATTCCGGCTCTGGTTGACCAAGCCTCCACGACATTCAATGCACCACCAAAGAAATATCCCAGCAACAGATGTGCGGTCGCCCATATAAACGCACTAGCCACGTTCCAAAGCAGGAACTGCCATTTATTCATTTTTGAAAGGCCGGCAATAAATGGAACAATCGGCCGAAGCGGTCCAATGAATCTTCCCAAGAAAACGCTCTTGCTACCATGCTTTTTAAAAAATTGCTCTCCTTTTTCTAAATGAGCTCGTTTCAGCCATCTGTTTTCCTCTCGGAAAAATCTCATTCCTTTCGTACCGAACCAATAGCTTAAGCCATCGCCGAGTATCGCCCCGATAGCCGCAAACCAAATCAAGTCGCCGAGGTCAAGGTATCCTTGAGAGGATAAGAATCCGGCTAAGACTACCAGTGTCGCCCCCGGAACTACTGATCCAACAAACGCTAACGATTCAGCAAGTGAAATAAGTAAAACCAGCCAATAGCCGAATATGCCGAGATGTTGAAATGTTGGGAGTAGTGATGTGATAAAGTGTGTCATATTTTATAACCTGATATATTTTTCATCTCTAATATCAAAAGCTGGTAATGTGCCCTCTAA
>JAGWNR010000055.1 GCA_028871265.1 Patescibacteria group bacterium | reverse complement strand
AGGTCCTCTGGACAAGGTCCGACCTAATGCCCTAGGTCGGACATAGGTACCGATGTCCGACCTATGCAAACAAAAAGCCCCGTTTCTGGGGCTTTTTGTTGTACAAGGTCTGACCTTGTCATTTTATTTTGGAACTCACCCGTTCTTTGCGTGTTCTTGGCGGCTTACCTACTTTAATTATGCCTTGTGGCGATTAAAGAGTAGATAGAAGACCGTGGCGATGAGAATGATGATAATCAGAATTGCAATCCATCCCCAAGGAATATTTCCTAGAGAGAACAGAGCGTTTGCGGACAGAGCGTTGGAATTGGCCTGATTATTCTGATTCGGCGTCACTGTAGTTGTAGCACCTTGATAATTAGTCGTAGCCGGAGCAACGTAAGTGCGTATCTGGACGCTTGCACCACAAGCTTGGGAGAGAGTTTCTCCATTCGATGAAGTGATGAGAACAGTAGCATTCTTGTTGCCGGCAGTGTAATAAGATTTCACTACCGAACTGCCAGAACCGGCGAGACCTTCTGTACCTGACCAGTTATAAGTATATTGTCCAGAGCCACCTGTAGTTTCAACACTCCATGTAACCGGAGTACCGATAGAGGCGGCAGTGCGATCTGCATAGCAGGCCGCTACCAGATCACCTGTCGGTGAAGGAGTGAGGACCGGCTGAACAACTGGTTGAACATAAGTAGGCTGCCCATAATATGTTGGCTGATAATTATATGCATAAGAACCGATAACCGAGACATAACCGCAAGACTGCGTCACACTCTGACCGTTTGAATAAACGGTGACCGAAGCGCTGTAACTGCCCGGATTATAATAGGTCGAATAAGCAGTCGAGCCGTAACTATTATAAGTATTGTTGGTGCCAGACCAGTTATAAGTATATGATCCGTTGCCACCAGAAGCGTAGGCTGTCCAAGTCACTGATTGACCGACGGACACCGAGGTCGGATTAGCATAACAGCTAACCGTCAGGGGCGAATAATATGTTGGCTGCGGATAATAAACCGGAGCCGGTTGATAAGTCGGTTGCTGATAAATATACTGCGGCTGCGATTGAACATATGTCGTTTGCGGCTGCGTATATATAATCTGCGGTTGAGTAATAACAATCGGTTGAGGGCGAGAACCATAGGAATAATTATAGCCCGCAGTCGAGACATAGCTGGACTGACTATAATGAACGCCACATCCGCCGAAACAAGCGTTGGCCGAGGAAGGAGCGGCAAGAGCGATGGTGAAGACCACCGCCAGCGCGGCACCGACCGTAGCCGTAATGATTTTGGTGATATTTTTCATAATATTTTGCCGCCCTTCATTTTATGGCTCTAAATATGGCCAGAAAGCGAGGCACGGAGTTACTTATTTATTAACATGAGTATTATATATCATATAAAAGAAAAAGTCAAGTAGTAGTTTGTACTACTAAAAATATGCCTCTACCGGGAAGGTTGCCCCTGTATTAAATATCTAGTGTAGCGAGTTTGGCGTTTGATTGAATAAAAGATTTGCGAGCCGGCACATCGGTACCCATGAGCATATCAAAAACTTTGTCGGCTTCGGAGGCGTCATCAATGGTAACTTTTTTCAAAATACGACGAGCAGGATCCATGGTAGTTTCCCACAATTCTTCTGGATTCATTTCGCCCAAACCCTTGTAGCGCTGAATGTGAACCTTGGCATTTTTGCCGGCGGACTTCCCTATTTCGTCGTCAGACGAACTTTCTTCACCTTCAGCAATTTCCCCATCGGCAGGAGCTTCAGCCGCAGCGAGGAGACGCGCGCGCGAATCATCAGTGTCGTTTTCAATTTGCTCGACTTCGTTGACCTCTTTGCCCATCGCTTTGACTTTTTCTTCTTCGGTATAGAAATAAAGGATTTCCTTGCCACGTTTGACCTTGTAGAGCGGTGGCTGGGCGATGTAGACGAAACCGCCATCGAGCAGAGGTTTAAAGTAACGATACAAGAGCGTCAAAATAAGCGTGCGAATATGCGCACCGTCGACGTCGGCATCGGTTGCCAAAACAATTTTGTGATAGCGCAGTTTTGAAATATCAAAAGTGTCACCGATGGCCGTGCCGAGCGCCAGCACCAGATTTTTGATCTGCTCGGAAGCCAGCATTTTGTCCAATCGGGCACGCTCAATGTTCAAAATTTTTCCACGTAGCGGCAGAATTGCCTGAATGCGTCGATCACGACCGGTTTTAGCCGAACCACCTGCGGAATCACCCTCGACGATAAAGAGCTCAGATTCGGCTGGATCAGATGATTGACAGTCGGCCAGTTTGCCGGGCAAGGTCATACCCTCCAAGGCGCCTTTGCGCAGAACTGAATCCTTGGCGGCTTTGGCGGCTTTGCGAGCTTTCATGGCTAGGACAATTTTACCGATGATAGCGCGAGCGTCATCGGGATTTTCCTCTAGAAATGCCGAAAACGAATCGCCAAAGACAGTAGCCACAGCTGATTGCGCCTCGACGGAACCTAATTTGGCCTTGGTTTGCCCTTCAAATTGAATCTCACGCAGTTTAACAGAAACGACGGCAGTTAAACCTTCCTGGGCGTCATCGCCAGTAAAATTGTCCTCGCCGTCCTTGGCCAAATTATTTTTCTTGGCATATGCATTTAGAATACGTGTCAAAGCAGTTTTAAAACCGGTGATATGCGTGCCGCCTTCGGAATTATAGGTATTATTGGCAAAACCAGTCACACGAGCCGAGACATCATCGACATACTGCAATGCGACCTCGACGGATTCCACGCCCTCAATACCCTTTTCGACATAGAAGACATTCTTGTGGACTGGCTTCAAGAGGCGATTGTTGAACTTGACCAGGCTAGCCAATCCACCTTCGAAATAAAAAGTTTCGGATAATGCTTCAATATCAAGGTCACGCAAATAGACGATATTTTGGTCGATCTCGAGCCGGCCGTCCTTGCCGATCCAGAGGTCGAGCTTGGCCTTCTCCCCTGCCGCCGCGAATGCCTCGGCGGGAACAGTGCGGGCGTCGATGACGGAGATGCGGAGGCCGCGCACCAGGTACGCCTGCTGGCGCATGTGATTGACAACTTTGTTGAAATCAAAAACGATGCCTTCCTTGAAAATAGTGGGGTCCGGCTCGAACATAGTGATAGTACCGTGAGCCTTGGTTGAGCCGATCTTTTTGACTGCGGCTTTTTTCTTGCCAATGGCATATTCTTGCATATAGATACCGCCATCCTTGTGCACGAGGACCTGGGTATACACCGACAAGGCATTGACGACAGAAGCGCCGACACCGTGGAGACCGCCGGAGACTTTGTAGCCGGAATCATCGCCACCGAATTTGCCGCCAGCATGCAGAACAGTCATGACCATCTCGAGAGCAGAGACTTTGGTTTGCTTGTGGACGTCGACGGGAATACCGCGGCCGTTGTCGACGACACGAATGCGATTGCCCGGCAAAAGGGCGATCTCGATATCGTTGGCAAAACCGCCCATGGCTTCGTCGCGCGAGTTGTCAAAAATTTCCCAAATTAAATGATGGAGGCCTTCGGGTCCGGTGGTGCCGATGTACATGCCCGGGCGCTTGCGGACAGGCTCAAGGCCTTCCAGAACTTGGATCGCATCAGCTCCATAAGCGTCTTTTTTGGGTTTGGTTTCTTTGGCCATGATTGTACAAGGTCTGACCTTGTAAAAATGAAAAAGCGCAGGGCTTTTCGTATGTTTAGTATAGCATTTTTTGCACTACTGCGGTGTATTGACATACACAATAATATATGCTACCATTTCATCAGCTAGTTACGGTGTACCGTTTCACCCAAAAATCCGCTTAAATAAAACAGCGGCAAAACGGATGTTCTAAAACAAAAAAAACAAACGAAAGGAAATTTATGAAAAATACAACTGTTATTGCGCTTGTGCTTTTGGTTATTGTGCTCACGTTCGCATTTATTCCGATTGCAATAAAAATGGACAACAAGAACCGGGTCAAGAATAATATTCAAGAGTATTATGATCCAGCCGGTAATCCGATGAACACCACATCATCAACCGCAATTACTTGGCAAACAAATAACCAAGGCAATAGTGCGGAAGGACAACCTTTGAATCAACTCGACATGGTTATTGATTATGGGGCAAACGTTTATTATTTCCCCGAAACTCAAGATCATTTTGCTAGTGCACTGGCAGGATTTCTTTTGAACAACACCAACTTGGAAGTAACTGCCATGACTGGAAATGTCGTTCGGCAAAATCGAGGCAAGATTGAATACAAAGATGATAACGACCATCGCTCCGACTACGGCGCCGCCATCGGCTACTTTGTCACCTTCCGCGAAAAGAAGTAAAAACTTTCAATTCACATCCCGCCCTTGGCCACGCGCCTCGGGCGGGATTTTTATTGTTGGCAAATATGTTGTTTTTGCTAAACTATAGGCATCACGAGGAAAATGCACCCATTCATGTTTTGTTTTGAAGCGGTGCATTTTCATTTTTAATCA